>NZ_RZPH01000259.1:0-6316 GCF_004022825.1 Mesorhizobium sp. M7A.F.Ca.CA.004.04.2.1 | reverse complement strand
GATGTCGGCAGCGCCGATGGCCTGCCCGGCTTCCAGCGACCGCTGCAGGGCCGCGATGTCCGAACGGTGGAGCCCGCCAACCGCGCCCCAGCTGCCGGCAAAATTCGCGTCGCCATGGGCGATGCGATCGGCGCCGTGGCCGATGAACAGCGCGTAGAGGTCGCTGGTGTTGTATTGCTTCAGCACGTAGAAATTGGGCGTGGCGACAAAGGCCGGGCCGCTGCGCCCTGCCGGCATCAACAGGAAGCCTTCGGCCTTCAGCTCACTTGCTGGAAACGGTTTGCCGCCGACGCGCTTGATGCCCATATCAGCCCATTGCGAGATTTTCTTGCCCTGGTCCGGGCCTTCCAGCGAACAGGAAACGCTTTCCGGCACCGTCACCTCGAAACCCCAGCCGCGGCCCTTTACCCAACCGTAATGGACGAGATAATTGGCGATCGAGGCCAGCACGTCCGGCGTCGAGTTCCAGATGTCGGCGCGGCCGTCGCCGTCGAAATCGACGGCATGTTTCAGGAACGAGGTCGGCATGAATTGCGGCTGGCCGAGCGCTCCGGCCCACGACGATTTCATCGCGCCGACCGGAGCAAGACCGCGCTCGACGATCTCGAGTGCAGCAAGCAACTCGGTGCGGAAGAAGTCCTTCCTGGTCGACATGAACGCTTTGGTGCCCAGCACTTCGAAGGCGTCGTAAGGCACCTTCGCCGCGCCGAATCCGGTCTCGCGGCCCCAGATCGCCAGCAGCACTTCGCCCGGCACACCATAGCGCTTTTCGATTGATGCAAGTGTCCTGGCATTGGTGGCTTCGCGCGCCCGCCCGCCCGCCGTCACCGCACGAACCGTTTTCTCGGCGAAATAGGCGCCGGGCGAACCGAATTCGGCCTGGTGCTGTTTCCGCGGCGTGGTCGCCTTCTCGCCCGGCTTGACCAGGTCGGGCAGTTTCAGATTGGGCTTGATGCCGTCGAAGGCGGCATCGAAGGTGGTTTTGGAAATGCCTTGTGACTTGGCCTGCGGCCAGAGGTCGTTCTGCAGCCAGGCGCGGAACTGGTCGTCGATCTTTGCGGCGGAGGCGGGGGTGGAAAGGAAGAGGAAGGCAAGGGCAGCCAGTAAGAATGCAAGACAAAACTGGCGAAGGCCGCGTTCTGGCGCGCCCCCCTCTGGCCTGCCGGCCATCTCCCCCTCAAGGGGGGAGATCGGCAGCTTCACGGGCGGCGCTCTGCCCGCAACGTGGGTGATTATCGAAAGCTGAGCCGCCAGCCAATCTCCCCCCTTGAGGGGGAGATGTCCGGCAGGACAGAGGGGGGTGTTTGGCACCAGCCTTGGTGGACGCGCAAAAATCATGACCCGCATCCTCTGCCGCAACTTTGTCAAAACGCCGTCCGCGAGCGCAGCGCCGCGGCCAGCGTGCCCTCGTCGAGATAGTCGAGTTCGCCGCCGACCGGCACGCCATGCGCGAGCCGTGTCACCTTGATGTCGAAGCCGGACAGCTGATCGGTGAGGTAATGCGCGGTCGTCTGGCCCTCCACCGTCGCATTGACGGCGAGGATGATCTCCTTGACCTCGCCACCGGCGACGCGGTCGACCAGCGACCGCATGTTGAGCTGGTCGGGGCCGATGCCGTCGAGCGGCGACAATGTGCCGCCGAGAACGTGGTAGCGCACATTCATCGCCGCCGCGCGCTCCAGCGCCCACAGGTCGGAGACGTCCTCGACGACGATGATGGTGCCGGCATCGCGGCGCGGGTCGGTGCAGATCATGCAAGGGTCCGATGTGTCGACATTGCCGCAGGTCGAGCAGATGCGCACCTTGTCGGCCGCTTCGGCCATGGCGGCGGCCAGCGGCGACAAAAGCTGCTCCTTCTTCTTGATCAGATGAAGGGCCGCACGCCTGGCCGACCGGGGACCCAGCCCCGGCACCTTGGCCAGGAGCTGGATCAGACGTTCGATCTCGGGACCGGCGATTCGCTTCGACATCGCTCTGATCTAGAGCAATTCCAGGAAAAGTGCGAAGCGGTTTTCCCGGGAAAAGCGCGAAGCGCTTTCCCTTGGGAATTGCGTCAAAACGAAAAGCTGGAGCGGTTCACCGTTTCCGCGAAACGGTGAACCGCTCCAGGATTTTTCAGAGCGCTTTGGAACATCCCGCATCCGCATGAACCACCATATTAGCCGGGCGGACCATTGGACAGACCATAGAGCGCAGATCAGTTGGCTTCGAGCGGCCGGCCCTGGCTGACGATCATCGCGCCGACAGCGTCGGTGTTCTCAGGCGTCGACTGGAATCCCATAGACGCCTCTTGCGGCGCGTCCTCGACCGAGGAGATGACCCTTGTCCTTGTGTTCAAGGTTCCGCCAAAACGGGCGGCATCCGGTTCCTCCATCGGCTCCTGCATCGCCACCACCGTCGGCTCCGCCGAGACACGCGCGGATTTCGCGGTCGGCGCGGCGGCCGCGGTCATATAGGTCTGCTGGGCAGGGACGGACCGGACGGTCGCCGGCTTGGCCGGACGCACCGGCTCGGCGGACGCGACCATCGTCACCGGCTCCGCTGGCTTCTGCGGCGCCGCCGAGGCAATGGCGACCTGCGGCTCGTCCGGCAGCGGCTGCCAGTTGCGGCCGCGCTTCTCATAGAAGGCATTGCCGCCGGCAACCATGGTGTAGTGCATGTTCTTGTAGGGGAAGCGTAAGCCGGCGGTGTGGAAGAACATGGTGTTCTTGAGCTTGGCCTTGCGCTCACCCTTGAGCACCGCCTCGGCAGCCTCTTCGACATCGGGCATTGCGCGTGAATTCATCGGCCTTGTCATGACGCCGGGGGCGAACTGCCCACGCTCGCCCACCACCTGGCAGATGGTGCTGCCGTGCTTGCCGGAGCGCAGCCGGTTCATCACCACCGTGCCGACCGCGATCATGCCGTCGCGGCTCGAGCGGTTGGACTCGAAGAACATCGCCCGTTCCAGGCATTCCTTGTCCTTCGGCGTATGGCTGTAGGCCCGTGAGCTCAGGAAACCCGGCGTGATGGCGTCGGTCAGGCTGGCGACGGACATGCCGTGTGACGTGGTCTGGCTGCAGGCAGCCAAAAACAGGGGTGAAATGACGGCGCCGAGCAACAGCGGCGTCTTCCATCGCGTGGCAATCAACAGGTAACCCTCTCACTTCCATGCCCGCCCCCAGGCTGCGGCAAGAATGAGACACTTTCGGGCAAAATGATGGCCAAAACGTTATTGATGAGGCTCTGTTGCCAAATTGGTACAGTTGCATGACCTAAAAGTGAATTAGTGCCCCACTGTAATGGCCGCCGGCTGGCCGGGCTCAAGCTCCTCGACCTTCTCCGAA
The DNA here is from genome assembly GCF_004022825.1 of Mesorhizobium sp. M7A.F.Ca.CA.004.04.2.1. Classification (NCBI taxonomy): domain Bacteria; kingdom Pseudomonadati; phylum Pseudomonadota; class Alphaproteobacteria; order Hyphomicrobiales; family Phyllobacteriaceae; genus Mesorhizobium; species Mesorhizobium sp. M7A.F.Ca.CA.004.04.2.1. Next base: position 2,990 of record NZ_RZPH01000259.1, on the reverse strand, counting down.
AACAGGCCGCGCCGGAGGAACAGCGTCCGCGCCTCCCTGGCCGTCGGCGCGATCTTTCCCGGCCAGTCGCTGTCTATGAACTCAGCCTTGGTGAAGTCCGGATTTGTCTCGCTCGCTGCCTCCAGGAACTCGGCGATCTCCAGCACGATCGCGCGCTCGTCCTTTGAAAGCGCCGATGTGCCGGCTTCGATCGACGGGCGATGGACGAAATCCTCGAACAGGTAGAAATAACCCTTGATGCCGACGAGATCGACGCCGTCGTCACAATCGGCCAGGATTTCCAGGATCTCGTAGATCCTGTTGCGGATACGCTGCTCGATCAGTCTTTCGGAGGGCTCTTCGGTCATGGCGATCATGGGCGCGCGCGCCGAATGCTAGAAGGGCAGTTTCATTCCCGGCGGGATCGGCAGACCTGCGGTCAGCGCCTTGGTCTTTTCCTGCATGATCTGCTCGACCTTGGTCTTGGCGTCGTTGTGAGCGGCCAGCACCAGGTCTTCCAGGATCTCGACATCGTCTTCCTTGAACAGAGACGGATCGATCTTCAGCGACTTCATCTCGAATTTTCCGGTCAGCGTCACATTGACCAGGCCGCCGCCGGCCTGGCCGGACGCTTCCAGCGTGGCGATCTCGTCCTGCATGGCCTGGAACTTGGCCTGCATTTCCTTCGCCTTGCCCATCAGGCCGAGAAGATCTTTCATGGTCGGGTCCTTTGCGGATTCGTGGCTGGATCAGGTTTCATCGTCGTCAGCCGGCGGCTCTACCGGCACTTCAGCCTCTGTCGTTTCGGCTTCCGGCGCGTCTGGAATGCGCACGTCGATGATCTTGGCACCGGGAAAGCGCGCCAGGATGGCGGCCACGGTGGGATCGCTCTTGGCATCGAGAAATGCCGTCTCGCGTTTGGCCGATTCCATTTCGGCGAGCGTCTGGCCGCCCTCTTCCTTTGACAGCGAGACCAGCCAGCTGCGGCCGGTCCAGGCGCGAAGCTTCGTCGTCAGGTCGTTGAGCAGCATCTTGGGCGCATCGCTGGTCAGGCCGACGTCGATGCGGCCGGGCTCGATACGCACGAACCGGATGCAGCTCTTGACCAGCACCTTGAAGGCGATGTCGCGCTGCGCGTCGGCGAGCGCAATGATGTCGGCCAGCGACTTCAGCGGCGCCGATTCCATGGCCGGCTCCGGCGGAGCGACGTAGGCAACGGCAGCAGGCGAGGCTTCGACCAGCCGCATGCTCTGTGCCCCGCCCGATCCGGATGGCATGCGCGTCTGCGCCACCGCGCTGGCACCACCGCCATTGCCGGAACTTGCCGACGTCCCATTCGGGCGCGGCGCGCCATTCTGCATAGGCGCAGCGCTATCGAGCGATCTCAGCGCCTCGTCCAGCGTCGGCAGATCGGCGGCATGCGCCAGCCGGATCAGCACCATTTCGGCGGCACTCACCGGCCGGTTGGAAGACTGCACCTCGGGGATGCCCTTGAGCAGCATCTGCCATGTCCGTGACAGCACCCTGACCGACAGCGTTCTGGCGAAATCGGCGCCGCGCTGCCGCTCGTCCTCCGACAGCGAGGCATCCTCGATGGCCGTCGGCACGAAACGCAGCCGGGTGACGAGATGGTTGAATTCGGCAAGATCGGTCAGCACGGCGGCTGGATCGGCGCCGGTGTCATACTGCGCACGGAATTCGCCAAGGGCTGCCGCCACATCGCCCTTCATCACATGTTCGAACAGGTCGACGATGCGGGCGCGGTCGGCGAGCCCGAGCATCGCCCGAACCGCATCGGCGCCGACAGAGCCGGCGCCATGGGCAATCGCCTGGTCGAGGATGGAGAGCGAATCACGGGCCGAGCCCTCGGCGGCGCGCGCGATCATCGCCAGCGCGTCGTCGTCGACAGAAATGCCTTCCTGGGCCGAGATCGAGGACAGATGCGCGACCAGAGCGCCGGCGTCGATGCGCCTCAGGTCGAAGCGTTGGCAGCGCGACAGAACGGTGATCGGAACCTTGCGGATTTCGGTGGTGGCGAAGATGAATTTGACGTGCGGCGGCGGCTCTTCCAGCGTCTTCAGCAGGCCGTTGAAGGCTTGCGTCGACAGCATGTGCACTTCGTCGATGATGTAGACCTTGTAGCGGGCCGAGACCGGCGCATAGCGCACGCGCTCGATGATATCCCTGATGTCGTCGATGCCGGTATGCGAGGCGGCGTCCATCTCGATGACGTCGACATGGCGGCCTTCCATGATCGCCTGGCAATGTTCGCCGAGGACGGCGAGGTCGACCGAAGGCTGGTCGATGTCAGCGGTTTTATAATTCAGGGCCCGCGCGAGGATGCGCGCCGTCGTGGTCTTGCCGACGCCGCGCACGCCGGTCAGCATCCAGGCCTGGGCGATGCGGCCGGTGGCAAAGGCATTGGTGAGGGTGCGCACCATCGGCTCCTGGCCGACCAGCTCGGAAAAATTCGAAGGACGGTACTTGCGCGCCAGCACGCGATAGGCGGCGGCCTTGCCTATCTCCAGGCTTTTTGGTCCCGAATTTCCGGCTTCGCTCATACGCCCGTAAAGCTCCAAATGGCCGCGCCCGAAGGCGGCCGATTCCTGCGCATAGTCTCGCCCGCGCTGCAATGCGTCGTCAATGTCGCGAGAGGGGCCGATGAGGTGGGAGGCTGGAACAATGACCCGTTCCGGGCTCGTTAGGGCTGCTTCCTTCCGGACCTGACCCGGTTGGCGAGTGGATCGTCCACCACCAACCTCCCGCTTTCCATATCGGCAATTGCGCGACGAAATGCAAGTCCGCCGAAGAAATCGTTAAATGTCGAATCGGCGCACCAAACCGTGAGGGCGCAATGATTCACTTGCAGCCCCCTTGCCGCCGCTCTAGCCTTCATGTGTTGAGCAAACCAAGAAAAGCAAGGGAAACGCCGATGCTGCCGGGCCTGGAGGCCGGATTCACGCTGGACGCACGGCTGGAGGCGGACAGCGAGCAGTTGATGTGGCTTGGGC
>NZ_RZPH01000258.1:0-6337 GCF_004022825.1 Mesorhizobium sp. M7A.F.Ca.CA.004.04.2.1 | reverse complement strand
GCCTTGAAGCGCTCGAGGAGCGCCTTCTTTGCCTCGTTTGCGGCATTGCGCCGCTCGAAAACGTCTTTTTCCCTGTAGATAGCCAAGTCCACTTCCCTGAAGTCAATTCGCGACGCTTACATACGCGCGAAAACCGAGAGTTCAAGCGCCAAAACGGCATGGCAGCCATGAAATTGTCGGCTGTTGCACTCGGGAGACGCCTTTGGAGCAATTTCAGGGAAGTGTGAAACGGTTTTCCCGGGAAAAGCGCGCAGCGCTTTCCCTTGGGAATTGCGACGAAGAGATTGAACCGAAAACGACATGCACTGTTCACCGTCGCGCCTCTGGCGGCGAGGTTGGCGGATGGCTACGTCTAGCGGCAAATTCCAACACCAGGATGACATTAGATGGAACTCGGTCTCTACACCTTCGCCGACGTCAGCCCGCAGCCGGGCCCCGGCGCCATCGGCCCGCATGAGCGGCTGCGCAACCTGATCGAGGAGGTCGAGCTGGCCGATCAGGTCGGCCTCGACGTCTTCGGCCTCGGCGAGCATCACCGGCCCGACTATGCCGCCTCCGCACCGGTCGTGGCCCTGGCCGCGGCCGCCGAGCGCTCGAAGCGCATCAAGCTGACCAGTGCCGTCACCGTTCTGTCTTCTGATGACCCGGTGCGCGTGTTCCAGCAGTTCGCAACGCTCGACCTTCTGTCGGGCGGCCGCGCCGAGATCATGGCCGGACGCGGCTCGTTCATCGAATCCTTCCCGCTGTTCGGTTACAACCTCGAGGACTATGACGAGCTGTTCGCCGAAAAGCTCGATCTGCTACTTGCCATCCGCAACGGCGTGAAGGTCACCTGGTCCGGCAATCTGCGCGCGCCGATCAACGATCGCGGCGTTTATCCCCGGCCCTTCCAGGACAGGCTACCGGTCTGGATCGCCATTGGCGGCACGCCGCAGTCTGCCGCCCGCGCGGGTGCGCTCGGCCTGCCGCTGGCGCTCGCCATCATCGGCGGCGAGCCGGCGCGCTTCGCGCCGCTGTTCGATCTCTATCGCGAAGCCGCCAAGCGCGCCGGCAGCGACCCGAGGGGCCTTGCCACCAGCATCAACGTGCACGGCTTCATCGCCGAGACGACCGAGCAGGCGGCCGACGATTTTTACGGCCCGCAGGCGGAGGTGATGAACCGCATCGGCCGCGAGCGCGGCTGGGGTCCGACATCCCAAGCGCATTTCGACCAGTCGCGCGGCCCGAACGGCGCGTTGTTCGTCGGCGGTCCCGAGCAAGTGGCTGAGAAGATCGTCGCCCAGCACAAGATCTTCGGCAATGACCGCTTCCTGCTGCAAATGGCGATCGGCACCATGCCGCATGCCAAGATCATGAAGGCGATCGAACTCTACGGCACCAGGGTGGCGCCGATCGTGCGCAAGGAAACAGCCAGGGCTGGCACAGCCGTCACCACGCCGGCAGCCTGACGGAAATGTCGGCTGCTGGCTGCTGCCTTTGAGAAGGCCGGATTTTTCGTCCTCGTCGCCACGACATTGGGAAGAAAGCCAAATCTCTCTTCCAACGCCGTGAGTGCAGGCCTGGATGCTGCGGCGCGCTCTGATTTCCGGACCCGTGCAAACGGGCCTCATTCCGGAAGCCGGCTCATGGAACCTGCGCCCATAACTCTGCGTTCATGCAAGCAATAGCCGATCGCCGAGGGCGCCGGCTCGAGGGTGAGCATGAAAACCGAACCCGCTGCCTTGGGCCGCGCCATCGCCGACGAGTCGGATTCGCGCGTTGCGGCCCGCGCCGACACGCATCTGATGCGCTCGCTGCTCGTCGGCATTTTCCTGTTCATGGCCATCTATGCGCTCTACTTCGCTCGCGCTTTCTTCATGCCGGTCATTCTGGCTTTCCTGCTGGCGCTGACGCTGACGCCGATCGTTAGGCTCCTGCGCAGGCACGGCATCTCCGAAGTGGTTTCGGCGACCCTTCTGGTGCTGTTGTCGATCTGCATCTTTGCCAGCGTAGGCTACCTGCTCAGCGGACCGATCATCGACCTCATCAACAACACCTCTTCGATAGGCCAGCAACTTGCCGAACGGCTGGCGCAATTGCGCCGCCCACTCGAGAAGATCATGCAGATTTCGCATCAGATCGAACAGCTGACCCAGACGTCGCAGGAGCCGGGCATCCAGAGGGTGGCGATGGCGCAGTCCGGCATCCTGTCGGCGGCCGCCAGCAACATCCTGTCGGCCGGAACAGGCCTGACTATCATTTTCGTGCTGTCGCTGTTCCTGCTCGCCTCCGGCACGATGTTCTATGAAAAGATCATCCAGTCCTTCGCCAGCCTCAGCGAAAAGAAACGGGCGCTGCGCGTCGTCTATGACGTCGAGCGCGAAATCTCGCACTATCTGCTCACCGTCACCATCATCAATGCCGGCCTCGGCACGGTCATCGCTCTTGGTCTGTGGGCGCTCGGCATGCCCAATCCGCTGGTCTGGGGAGCCGCCGCGGCGTTGCTCAACTTCTTGCCCTATGTCGGAGCGCTGATCACCATCGTGCTTGTCACGGTCATGGCGTTGATCAGCTTCGATACCATCTTCTACGCGCTTCTGGCGCCGGCCTTCGTGATCTTGTGCGACATCGTCGAAGGCCAGTTCGTGACGCCGATGGTGGTCGGCCGGCGTCTGGAGATCAACGCCGTGGCAATCTTGATCGCCATCGCCTTCTGGTCATGGTTGTGGGGCTTCGTCGGCGCCCTGATGGCGGTGCCGCTGCTGGTCGTCATCAAGGTATTCTGCGATCATTTCGACGGGCTCAGCCATGTCGGCAATTTTCTCGCCGCGCAGCACGCGGTTGTCGTCGAGGAGGACGACATCGCCGACCCCGAAGCTATCAAAGGCTGATCAATATTTTTGAATTTGCGGCGCCGCCGGATGCTTCCTACATGCGGTCCTGACACAGGATCCCATCCATGACCGCTCTTTCCGTTCTCGACCTGTCGCCGATCGTCGAAGGCAGCGATGCCTCGCAGTCGCTGGCCAACTCGCTCGATCTTGCCCGCCATGCCGAGCGCCTGGGCTACAAGCGTTTCTGGCTGGCCGAGCATCACAACATGCCGGGTATCGCCAGCGCGGCCACAGCCGTCGTCATTGCCCATGTCGCCGGCGGTACCAAGACCATTCGCGTCGGCGCCGGCGGCATCATGCTGCCCAACCATTCGCCGCTGGTGATTGCCGAGCAGTTCGGCACGCTGGCCGCCTTGCATCCGGGCCGCATCGATCTCGGCATCGGCCGGGCGCCCGGCACCGACATGGGCACCGCCCGTGCCTTGCGCCGCAATCTCGAGGCCGGGGTCGACAATTTCCCTCAGGATGTCGTCGAGCTGATGGGCTATTTCCAGCCGGCCGAGGAAGGCCAGCGAATTCGCGCCGTGCCCGGCGAAGGCCAGGACGTGCCGGTCTGGATCCTCGGCTCCAGCCTCTACGGCGCGCAGCTCGCCGCCATGCTCGGCCTGCCCTACGCCTTCGCTTCGCATTTCGCGCCGGCGGAGCTGGATCACGCGCTGGATGTCTACCGCTCGCGCTTCCAGCCGTCCGAGCAGCTCGACAAGCCGCATGTCATGCTTGGCCTCAATGTCTTCGCCGCGCCCACCGATGCGGAGGCCCGTTTGTTGTTCACCTCGCTGCAACAGGCTTTCGTCAATCTGCGCACCGGTCGGGCCGGCCGGCTGCCGCCACCTGTCGAGAACTATGACCGCGATCTCGATCCGATGGCAAAGACAATGCTCGGCCAGGCATTGTCCTGCGCCGTCGTCGGCTCCCCGGAAACGGTGCGGCAAGGCCTCGATGCCTTCGTGCGCCGCACCGGTGCCGACGAACTGATGGTCACTGCGCAGATGTTTGATCATGCGGCGCGGGTGCGGTCGTTCGAAATCCTGGCCGAGGCGCACAAATCCCTTTCGCAGGCGGCCTGACAGGCCCTGCTACGACTTACGCCGGGGGAAGGCTACGCGCTCACGCTCTGCGCAATCGCGCCGAGCGGACGGCATGAATTGCGGATCATCAGCCTGCCCTTGAGCAAAAGCTTGCGCGGCGGCGCGTCCCTGTTGCCGGCGAGACGATCGAGAAGCAGATTGGCCGCCTGTTCGCCGATCGCCTGCACGGGCTGGGCCACCGTGGTCAACTGCGGCTGGAACACGTCGGACCATGGAAAGTCGTCGAAGCAGGCGACCGAAATATCTTCCGGGCAGGACAGGCCGATGTCGCGGATCGCCTTCATGGTGCCGATCACCATCGGATTGTTGGCCGAGAAGATCGCGCTTGGCCGATCATGCGAGGAAAGCATCTGCATGGTTTCGTTATAGCCGTCGATCTCGTGGAAATTGCCGAAGCGGATCAACTCCTCGGCGATCGGCAGGCCGGCGGCGTGAAGCGCCTCGCGATATCCCGCCATGCGGTCATGCATCGGCGAGATGTCCGAGGTGCCGGTGATGTAACCGATGCGCCGGTGGCCGAGATTGATCAGATAGGTGATGGCGTCGAACACCGCGCGCTGGTTGTCCAGCACCACGGCATCGGTGTCGATGCCTTTGCAGATACGATCGAGCAGCACGACCGGCACGTTGGCGTCGTCGACGATCCGCTTGAGGATCGCGCCGTCGCCGACGCGCGCCACGATCAGCCCGTCGACCATGCGGTCGAGCAGCAACCTGATCTGGTCGTCCTGGGTGTTCAAATCCTCGTCCGTGCAGCACAGCATGACGGCATAGCCGGCCCGGTCGAAGGCCTGCTGGATGACCGAGACGACATCGGTGAAGAACGGGTTGGTGATGTGCGGCACGGTCAGTCCGATGGTGCGGGTCGTGCCCATCTTCAGGCTGCGGGCGATCGCGTTGCGCTTGTAGCCGATATCGCGGATTGCCTGCTCGATGCGCTGGCTAAGCTCCGGGCTGACCGTCGCCGTGCCATTGATCAGCGCCGAAACGGTGGCGACAGAAACACGCGCCGCTTCAGCCACATGAAGCATGGTGGGCGCGGTGGATTTGCGGTGTCTTTTTTGCCCTGACGCTGTCATTTTCGAAACGTTTCGCCACTCTTGCTGGCCAATACGTACGGAATCCTGTCCTTTTTAGCAAGAATCGAATTGCACCAAACGTCCGGCACCTTATATCGGCTTGACATGATCGAAACGTTTAGATTAGCGTTTGCGGGAAGTTGACGACGACGGAAGGGAGGCCGCCATTGTCATGCAAGAGAGCAATTGCCTGTCCCCGGAGCACGGTGCGGCCGATCGGTCGCACATCGTTCTGAGTGCCGAGCGCATTTCCAAGAGCTTCGGCGGCATCGCCGCGCTTGTCGATGTCGGCTTTGAGCTGCGTCGCGGCGAGGTTCATGCCTTGATGGGCGAGAACGGCGCCGGCAAGTCGACGCTGATGAAAATCCTCTCCGGCGTCTATACCGGTTATGACGGCACGGTGAGCGTCGATGGCCGCCCCACCAGCTTCGCCGGCGTGCGCGACGCCGAGGATGCCGGCATCGCCATCATTCATCAGGAGCTCAACCTGGTGCCCGAGCTCAGCGTCGCCGACAACATCTTCCTCGGCCGCGAGAAGCTGATCGCCGGGCTGATCGTCGACCGCAAGGCGAGCAGCCGCGCGGCAGGTGCTTTGTTGCAGCGGCTCGGCATCGAACTCGATCCGCAAGCCCGCGTCGGCGCCCTGCGTGTCGGCGAGCAGCAACTGGTCGAGATCGCCAAGGCTCTGTCGATGTCGGCACGCATCCTGATCATGGACGAGCCGACCTCGGCGCTTTCGCCGGCCGAATGCCAGCGGCTGTTCCGCATCATCCGCCAGCTTGCCGACAGCGGCGTCGCCATCGTCTACATCTCGCACCGCATCGACGAGGTCATGCATCTGGCCGGCCGCGTCACCGTGTTTCGCGACGGCCGCCATGTGCTGACCGAGCCGATGGCCAGGCTCGACGAAGATACGATCATTTCGGCGATGGTCGGCCGCAACCTGCTCGCTTCCTCCGAGGAAGAGCGCAACACCAGCGGCATGACCGTGCTTTCGGTCGAAAACCTGTCGCTGTCGAAGCCCGATGCGCATGGTTGGCGCACGGTGATCGACGGCGTCGGCTTCGATCTTGCCGCCGGAGAAATCCTCGGCATTGGCGGGCTGCTGGGTTCGGGCCGCACCGAGATCCTGGAAGCGATCTTCAGCTCGAGCAATGGCCGCACCGGCGGCGAAATCCGTATTGACGGCCATCCCGTGGACATCCGTTCGCCGCGCGATGCGAGGCGGCTGGGCATTGCGCTGGTGACCGAGGACCGCAAGACGCAAGGGCTGCATCTGCAGGCTTCGATCGCGGAC
>NZ_RZPH01000257.1:0-6359 GCF_004022825.1 Mesorhizobium sp. M7A.F.Ca.CA.004.04.2.1 | reverse complement strand
AGCCGAAGGGCGTGTCGTTGGCGACGGAAAGCGCCTCGTCATAGTCCTTGACGCGAATGACGCTGGCGACAGGTCCGAAAATCTCCTCGCGCGAACTGCGCATGGCATTGGTGGCCTCGGTGAGCAATGCCGGCTGCAGATAGAAGCCTGGCGTCTTGCGGTCGAGCCGCTCGCCGCCGAAGGCGAGCGTGGCACCTTCCCTGACGCCGATGGCGATATAGTCCTCGTCCTGCTTCAGCTGCGTCGCGTCGACGACAGGACCGATCTGGGTCTGCGCGTCGAGCGCATCGCCGATGACCAGTTTGCTCATGCGGTCCTTGAGGGCATCGACGAAACGGTCGTGAATGCCGTCAGCCACAATCAGCCTGGATGACGCAGTGCAGCGCTGGCCGGTCGAGAAGAAGGCGCCATTGAGCGCGCAATCGACGGCGATCGCAAGATCGGCATCGTCGAGCACGACCAGAGGGTTCTTGCCGCCCATTTCAAGCTGGAACTTGCGCATGTGTTCGATGCTTGCCGCGGCAACGCGCTTGCCGGTACCGACCGAGCCGGTGAAGCTGATGGCGTTGACGTCGGGACTGTCGAGCATCGCCTGGCCGACGACCGAGCCCTTGCCCATGACCAGATTGAGCACGCCCTTTGGCAGGCCGGCGCGATGCAGGATATCGACGATGGTCCAGGCGCTCTCGGGAACCAGCTCCGCCGGCTTGAAGACGACAGTGTTGCCGTGGGTTAACGCCGGGGCGATCTTCCAGGCCGGAATGGCGATCGGAAAATTCCACGGCGTGATGATGCCGACCACGCCGACCGCCTCGCGCGTCATCTCGACGCCGACGCCCGGTCGCACGCTCGGCACGACCTCTCCGGTCAAACGCAACGTTTCGCCGGCAAAGAAATCGAATATCTGGGCGGCGCGAATGGTCTCGCCGATGCCTTCGGCCAGCGTCTTGCCTTCCTCACGCGCGAGATTGCGGCCAATCTCGTCCTTGCGCGCCAGAATCTCGTCGGAGGCCTTTTTCAGCACCGCGTGACGCGCCAGCGGACCGGAACGGGACCAAGCCGGGAACGCTGCCTTGGCCGCGGCGATCGCCTGCTTGGCCTGTTCGACACCCGCCGAGGCATAATCGCCGACGATGTCACCGGTATCCGAGGGGTTGATGTTGCGCGAACCGGCCTCGCCGACCCATTCGCCATCGATGAGGTTCTTTCGAAACAGCGTCATATCGTGTGTTCCTGCTTGTTGGCCGCGCGGGCATCTGTCTGAACTGGTATTTGCCAGACAATTGCCTCGCGGGAAAGCAAACAGTGAACCAGCAGCCGCGACAAAAATCCCCCCGCTTGCGCCGCGCGGATGGCGGGTGACGACATTGCCTCATCGAGCTTCGATGCGGCCAACATCCATGGTGCGTCGTCCGGCTTGGGCCGATTTCCTCTATACACTTCTGTCCATAGCCTTGATTTGCCTGAGGCAGCATGTCATGCGTCGTGCCGATGGCAGCTCTCGAAACGACGATTCAGCGCGCCGGCGCCACCGGCAACATCAAGGCCACTCGCGAAGACTGGCTGAAACTTGCGCTCGAAACATTGATCTCTGACGGTGTCGAACGCGTCCGCGTGCTGACACTTGGACAGAAGCTCGATGTGTCGCGCTCCAGCTTCTACTGGTATTTCAAGAGCCGGCAGGATCTGCTCGACCAGCTGCTGGATTACTGGCGGCAGACCAACACCAAATTCATCGTCGAACGCGCCAGGCGGCCATCCGCCACCGTCATTCGCGGGGTGATGAGCATTTTCGAATGCTGGGTGGACGAAAGGCTGTTCGATCCACAGCTGGATTTCGCGATCAGGGCCTGGGCCCGCCGCTCGCCCGCCATCCGGCGCGCCCTCGACGAGGCCGACGAGGAGCGTGTCAACGCCATCCGCGACATGTTCATGCGCCACGGCTATGAGGAAGAAGACGCGTTCGTGCGAGCCCGCGTGCTGTACTTCATGCAGATCGGCTATTACTCGCTTGAGCTCAACGAGCCGATGAGCAGCCGCCTGCCTCACGTCGCCGGCTATCTGCGCAGCTTCACCGGCCAGGAGCCTCCGGCGGAGGATGTCGAAGACTTCTCGCGCTATGTCGAGAAGACGCTTTCGCGCAACCGATAAGTAAGGCCCGCTCGGCCGCCGCGGCCTGACGATTTCGCTTAGCGCATCCCAATAGCAAGCACGTTTGCTGCCGACAGCAGCAGAGGAGCCCTTCTGCTGCATCGGCGCAGAGCGGAGTCATGGGCCGCTCATTCCATCGCCTTTCCAAGCTCTAGACACATATGTACAATACCGATAGGGTTCGCCCCACTGAATGGGTGGAGTGCGACAGGATGAAATCCCAATACAGGGCGATCGTCATCGGCGGCGGCGTGGTTGGAGCCTCGGTGCTCTATCACTTGGCGAAGTTCGGCTGGAACGACGTCGCGCTGATCGAACGCGAGGTACTGACAGCGGGATCGAGCTGGCATGCGGCCGGCGGGTTCCATGCGCTGAACGCCGATCCCAACATCGCCGCCCTGCAGGCCTACACGATCGACCTGCTCTCCGAAGTCGAGAAGGAATCGGGCCAGAGCATCGGCATGCACATGACCGGCGGCATCTCGGTCGCCTCGGCGCCGGAGCGCTGGGAATGGCTCAAGGCCTCCTACCGCATCTTCCAGACCATGGGCATCGACGATGTCCACCTGGTCGGTGTCGATGAGATCAAGCAGCGCTGCCCGATCCTCAACACCGACGGCATGCTGGGAGGCCTCTATGCCGCGCGCGAGGGCCATATCGATCCCTCGGGCGTCGTGCACGCCTATGCCAAGGCAGCCAGGCTGCGCGGCGCCGACATCATCGAGCACAACCGGGTGCTGGATCTCAACCGCCGCGCCGATGGCGGTTGGGACGTGGTCACCGAGAAGGGCACGGTGATTGCCGAGCACGTCGTCAATGCCGGCGGACTGTGGGCCAAGCAGGTCGGCAGGATGGCCGGCATCGACCTGCCGGTATCGCCAATGGAGCACCATTATCTCGTCACCGAGGCATTGCCCGAAATCCAGGCGCTGGACAAGGAATTGCCGCTGATCGTCGATCTCGAAGGTTTCACCTACATGCGCCAGGAGCAGAAGGGTCTATTGCTCGGCATATACGAGATCAACCACAAGCACTGGAACATGGATGGGGCGCCGTGGGACTACGGCATCGAATTGATCCAGGAAGACACCGACCGCATAGCCGACGAACTGGCGCTCGGCTTCAGCCGTTACCCCTGCCTGGAGACAGCCGGCATCAAACGCTGGGTGAACGGGGCCTTCACCTTCTCGCCGGATGGCAATCCGCTGGTCGGCCCGGTGCGCGGCGTGCCCAATTACTGGGTGGCGTGCGGCGTCATGGCCGGTTTCCTGCAAGGCGGCGGCGTCGGCAAGTCGCTGGCCGAATGGATGATCCATGGCGAGCCGGAAGCCGATGTCTACGGCATGGACATCGCCCGCTATGGCGACTTCGCCTCCAACCGCGAATACATCAGGCAGACCACCGGGCAGTTCTATTCGCGCCGCTTTGTCATGAGCTATCCCAACGAGCAGTTGCCGGCGGGACGGCCCTTGAAGACGGCCGGGGCGCATGACGCGATGGAGGCCGCGGGCGCGCGCTGGGGCAATTCATGGGGCATGGAAGTGCCGCTCTATTTCGCGCCGCAAGGCTTCGTCGAGACACCGACGCTGAAGCGCTCCAACGCCTTCGACATTGTCGCACAGGAATGCCGCAAAGTGCGCGAAGGTGTCGGCCTGCTCGATATATCAGCCTTCTCGCGCTACGAGATCATCGGGCCGCAGGCCGAAGCCTGGCTCGACCGGCTGCTCGCCTGTGCGCTGCCCAGGCCGGGTCGCGCAAAACTCGCGCCGATGCTGGGTGAAAACGGCAAGCTCAAGGGCGACCTCACCGTCTTCAATTGGGGTGATGGCTCCTGGTGGATCATGGGATCCTACTATCTGCGCCAGTGGCATATGCGCTGGTTCGAGCAACATATGAGCGATGGCGTCACCGTTCGCGACATTTCGGACGCCGTCGTTGGTTTCTCGCTCGCCGGTCCCAATGCGCGAATGCTACTTGAGCGCCTCACACATCAGGACGTTTCGCACCAGGCGTTCGGCTTTCTCGCCTGCAGGACGTTCGATGTCGGACTGGTGCGGGCGAAGGTCGGACGACTGTCGGTCATCGGCGAACTCGGCTACGAGATTCATTGCCGGGCCAATGAGCACATGGGCCTGCGCCGCGCGCTACTTGCCGCAGGCAGCGATCTGGGAGTCACCGAATACGGCTTCAGCGCGGTCAATTCGCTGCGGCTCGAAAAGAGCTTTGGCATCTGGTCGCGCGAATTCACGCAGGACTATACGCCTGATGAGACCGGCATGGACCGCTGGGTCGCCTTCGACAAGGGCGATTTCATCGGCCGCGAGGCGGCCCTGAAAGAGCAGAAGGCTCCATCGAGGCGCACGCTGGTGACGCTCGAAATCGACGCGGCGGATGCCGATGCCAGCGGCTACGAGCCGGTCTGGAACAGAGGCAGGCTGGCCGGCTTCGTCACCTCCGGCGGCTATGGCCATACGGTCGGCAAGAGCCTCGCCATGGCGCTGGTCGAGCGCGAAGCGGCCGATATCGATACGCCGTTGACAACCCACATCGTCGGCGTCGAAAGAGATGCGCGCGTCATCGCTTCGTCGCCATATGATCCACTGGGCAAGGCGATGCGGGCATGACCGATCGAACCGATGACGTCGGTGCGAAAGACCATTCGATGATCCACATTTCTTTCCGAACATCAGGCCTGTCCGGCACGTCATGACCACACGCTATTCCGCCCTGTCGCTGTTCAAGGAGGGCCTGGCTGGCCAGACCGGCTGGCAACCGGCCTGGCGATCGCCCGAGCCGAAGCCGTCCTACGACGCCATCGTCATCGGCGGCGGCGGCCATGGGCTGGCGACGGCCTATTACCTGGCAAAGAATCACAATATCACCAGGGTGGCCGTGCTGGAAAAAGGCTGGATCGGCGGCGGCAACACAGGGCGCAACACCACTGTGGTACGCTCCAACTACTATTATCCCGAAAGTGTCGAACTCTACGGGCTGGCGCACCAGCTCTATGAGGGATTGTCGAAAGACCTGAACTACAACGTCATGCTGTCGCAGCGCGGCATGGTCAATCTGTGCCACTCGACTGCCGAGATGGAGATCGGGGCGCGCACCGTCAACGCCATGCAGATCAACGGCATCGATGCCGAGCTGTTTTCACCTGACGATGTGCGCCGGGTGGCGCCGATCTATAATTTCTCAGCCGATGCGCGCTTCCCGGTGTTCGGCGGCATCTGGCAAGGCAGGGCCGGTACGGCGCGCCATGACGCCGTCGCCTGGGGCTACGCGCGGGCGGCGAGCCGGCTCGGCGTCGATATCATCCAGAACTGCGAGATCACCGATTTCATCGTCGAGGGCGGCCGCTGCCGCGGCGTCCAGACTTCGCGGGGCGCGATCCGTGCCGAGCGTATCGGAATGGCGGTGGCCGGGCATTCCTCGGTGCTGGCGGCCAAGGCCGGCTTCCGGCTTCCGATCAATTCCTATGCGCTGCAAGCCTGCGTGTCCGAACCGGTCAAGCCGATCCTCGACACGGTGGTGCTGTCGCCCGGCTGCGGCGTCTATGTCAGCCAGTCGGACAAGGGCGAGATCGTCATCGGCGGCGGCCTCGACCGCATTCCTTCCTATGCGCAGCGCGGCAATTTGCCGACGCTGGAGGCGGTGATTGCCGGCGTGCTGGAGATGTTCCCGATCTTTGGCCAGCTCAAGCTGATGCGGCAATGGGCAGGTATCGTCGACGTGGTGCCGGATTCCTCGCCGATCATCGGCCCCTCGCCGCTGCCCGGCCTGTTCCTCAATTGCGGCTGGGGCACGGGCGGCTTCAAGGCCATTCCCGCCGGCGGCACGCTGCTGGCGCAATTGCTAGCGTCAGGCAAACACAACGACATCAGCCGCCCCTTCGATCTCGATCGCTTCGCCACCGGCCGGCTGATCGACGAAGCGGCCGGCTCCGGCATCGCGCATTAGAGGTTTGCCATGCAGCTCTTTCCTTGCCCATTCTGCGGCCCGCGCGACGAAACCGAATTCCACTATGGCGGCGATGCCGGCAATGTCAGGCCGGATGGCATCGACGTGCCGACCGATCGCTGGGCTGGCTACCTCTATCTGCGCGGCAACCCGAAAGGCACGGCGCGCGAGATCTGGGTCCACATGATTTGCGGCGAGTTCTTCGTCATGGAGCGGGACACCGTCACCCACAGGGTGCTGTCTTCGGC
>NZ_RZPH01000256.1:0-6360 GCF_004022825.1 Mesorhizobium sp. M7A.F.Ca.CA.004.04.2.1 | reverse complement strand
CTATGCACATGGCCAGAACGAGATCGGACTGGAGGAGGTCAAGGCGATGTCGGGCGACGTCTCCGGCGCCTCTTTCGACGACGCGGTCGACGCGCTTCTCGAAGGCAAGATCGGCGACTTCGACACTGCCTTTACCCGCCATTGCCAGTCCGGCGGCCAGCCTTTCCTGGTGCTGTCTTCGGCGATGCGGCAGTTGCAGCAGATCCAAATCATGCGCGGCCAGATGGAGTCCGGTAACCGCAACGCCGCCTCGGTCGTTGCCGCCGCCCGCCCGCCGGTGTTTTTCTCCAGGCGCAAGCTGGTCGAGAAGGCACTGGAGCGCTGGAGCGCCGACGCGCTCGGCCGCGCGTTGACCCGGCTGCAGACGGCGGTGTTGCAGACACGACGGCGGCCGGACCTTTCCGTGGCGCTGGCACGGCAGGCGCTGCTGGGGATTGCGGTGGAGAGTAGCCGGTTGGCGCAGCGCGGCTGATCTCCCCCCTCGAGGGGGAGATGTCGCCGAAAGGCGACAGAGGGGGTCGTTGCGCGTGGAGCGCTGGCCTCCTTACTTCCTTACTTCCTTACTTCCTTACGTCTTCATGTCTTCCGCAAGGGCGCCGGCGCTTGGTGTGAGGCGACCCCCTCTGGCCTGCCGGCCATCTCCCCCTCAAGGAGCGAGATTAGCGGCGTCGCCGATTTCGCCAAAAATCCGGCCTGAAGATAATTCGCCGGCTAATTATCGTTCCTGCTTCAGCCGCCTGCACAACTCATCGAGCTGTTCCAGCGAGCGATAGGCTACCCGAAGCGTGCCGCCTCTGCCCTTGTGATCCACCGACACGATCATGCCGATCGTATCGGTCAACAGTTTTTCCAGCGCCAGCGTGTCGGCGTCCTTCTCGTCAGGACTTGGCGCCGGCCTGGCTTCCCTGGCGCTGCTGGTGCCGGCCGGCATCTGCGCCAGCGCTTCGGCCTGGCGCACCGAAAGTCCTTCTTCGACGATGCGCTTGGCAAGGCCCGCCGGATCTTCCGCCGTCACCAGCGTGCGGGCATGACCCGCCGACAGCGCGCCGTCGATCAGCATGTCGCGGATCACATCCGGCAGCTTCAAGAGCCTGAGCGTGTTGGCGACATGGCTGCGGCTCTTGCCGATCACCTGGCCGAGATCGGCCTGGGTGTAGCCGTGCTCGTCGATCAGCTGCTGATAACCGAGCGCTTCCTCGACCGCGTTGAGGTCGGTGCGCTGGACGTTTTCGATGATCGCCAGTTCGAGCGCGGTGCGATCGTTGACCTCGCGGATGATGACCGGGATCTCGGACAGCCCGGCGCGCTGCGCTGCACGCCAGCGCCGCTCGCCGGCGATGATCTCGTAGCGTCCGGCCTGTGTCGGCGAAGGCCGCGCCACCACCGGCTGGACGACGCCGTGTTCGCGGATCGACTGGGCAAGGTCGGTCAGCTCGGCGTCGCCGAAATGCCGGCGCGGATTTTTCGGGTTGGGGGTCAGGAACTCGATCGGCACCTTGCCGTCGGCGCTCATGCCCGGTTTTTCAGGTGCTACTGGGCGATCAATCTCGCCGATCAGCGCCGCCAGTCCGCGGCCCAGTCTCTTTCTCGAAAGGTCTTCGCTCATCTTTATTCCAGTTGGCTATTCCAAATCGTTTCGGTATCGAATCGGCTCTTGACTATGCATCCGGCCACATCAAGCGGCGCGTAACTTGCGCTCGCGGCGGATCACTTCCGATGCCAGTTGCAGATAGGCCTGGCTGCCCGAGCATTTCAAATCGTAGAGGATCGCCGGCTTGCCGTAGGACGGCGCCTCGGACACCCGCACATTGCGCGGGATGATGGTCTCGTAGACCTTGTCGCCCATATGCGCCCGCACATCCTGCACGACCTGGTTGGCGAGATTGTTGCGGCCGTCATACATGGTCAGCACGATGCCCTGGATGGTGAGATCCGGATTGATCGAGCGCCGCACCTGCTCGACCGTCTCCAGCAACTGGCTGAGGCCTTCGAGCGCGAAAAACTCGCATTGCAGCGGCACAAGAACGGAATCGGCCGCAGCCATTGAATTCAACGTCAAAAGGTTGAGCGATGGCGGGCAGTCGATCAGCACATAGCCAAAGGGTGCGCCGCGCTCGGTCGCAGCGCGCAGCGCGTTGCGCAGCTTGAGCACCCGGTCGGGCGCGGAGGCGATCTCCATTTCGATGCCGAGCAGATCGAGCGTCGACGGCACGATCGACAGGCCCGGCACGGCTGTGGGGATGGCCGCGGCTTCCAGCTCCAGCTCGCCGGTCAACACGTCATAGGACGACACCGTCCGGTCCTTGCGGTCGATGCCCAGACCGGTGCTGGCATTTCCCTGCGGATCGAGATCGACGATCAGCACCTTTTCGCCGATAGCAGCTAGCGCGGTCGCCAGATTGATGGCGGTCGTCGTCTTGCCGACACCGCCCTTCTGGTTGGCTACGGTGATGATTCGGGGGCCATTCTTCATCATGGGTTTATGCCAGAAATTCATTTTGGGCGCCAAATCGCCTGTCAGTGACGGATCAGACAGGTCGCAGGTTGGACAATTCCAGGATGACGCCGCCAACGTCGGTCATACTTGGATGTTCTACCAGATCGAAGGACCATCGGTGAACGCTTTCTTGCACTTCGGTGCGGTAATCCCGGCCTTTGTGGAACAGGCCGCGCGCGCCTGAAACCAGCCAGGGCGCCGACAGGTCCAGCAAGGTCGAAAGCGGAGCCAGCGCCCGCGCCGTGACGATTTGCGGCGTCGAAACCAGCGCATGGCTGTCATCGATGCGGCGCGCCACGACCCGCGCCGGCAGGCTGAACTGGCCGACGACGGTCTGCAGGAAGGATGCCTTTTTGCGATTGCTTTCAACCAGATCGATGCTGGCGCCGTCGCGCTCGGCCAGCAGGAACGCCATCACAAGGCCTGGAAACCCACCGCCCGAGCCGAGATCCACCCAGCGTGTGGCAACGGGTTCTATGCGCCCGAGTTGGGCGCTGTCCAGGATATGGCGCTGCCAGACATCGCCCGACGTGGATTGCGCCACCAGATTGATGCTGCGATTCCATTTCTGGAACATCTGCTCGAACGCCACCAGCCGATCGAATGTTTCACGTGAAACCGGGCCTGCCGCATCCTGCAGGCTCTCCAGGGACATAGAATTCACGCAACATCCTTTTGTAGGCGCTGGGCGCTCTCCGCATGGCGGACATGCGCGACAATGATCGCCAGCGCCGCCGGCGTCATGCCCTCCATGCGCTGGGCATCGGCTATGGAGCGCGGGCGCCGCGCCTGCATTTTCTGCTTCAGCTCGTTCGACAGACCCGGCACTCCGGCGAAATCGACCGTCTCGGGGATCAGCCGGCTCTCCTCATGCCGGATCTGCGCCACGTCGGTCTTCTGGCGGTCGAGATAGACAGAATACTTCGCTTCCGTCTCGAGGCGCTCCGCGGTCTTGCCTTCGATCGCCGCAAAGCGCGGATCGACGCCGGCCAGCCAAGCGACATCGACGTCGGGATAGGACAGCAATTCATAGCCGGACCGGCGCACGCCATCCCGGTTGATGTCCAGCCCGTGCCGCGCCGCCTCATTCGGCGTCATGGCGAGCGACTTCGCCAAATCCCGCGCCTCATCCAGGCTTTGCATGACCTGCCCGTAGCGCTGCATGCGCTGTGCCGAGGCGATGCCCAGTTTCGCCGCCAGAGGCGTCAGCCGCTCATCCGCATTGTCGGCGCGTAGCGACAGCCGGAACTCGGCGCGTGACGTGAACATCCGGTAGGGCTCTGCGATGCCGCGGCTGGTCAAATCGTCGACCATCACGCCGATGTACGCCTCGGTGCGGCTGAGCACGATTTGCTCGCTCCCCGCCGCCCGCCGCGCCGCATTGAGGCCTGCGAGCAGGCCTTGCCCGGCTGCTTCCTCATAGCCGGTCGTGCCGTTGATCTGCCCGGCGAGGAAGAGACCACCGATGCGCTTCGTCTCCAGCGTCTGATGCAGTTCGCGCGGATCGACATGATCATACTCGATGGCATAGCCGGGCTGCAGCATGATTGCGCGCTCCAGCCCCGGAATGGTTTTCAATATATCGAGCTGCACATCTTCGGGCAACGAGGTGGAAATCCCATTGGGATAGACGGTATCATCGTCCAGCCCTTCCGGCTCCAGAAAGATCTGGTGCCCATCCCTATCGCCGAACTTGACGATCTTGTCCTCGATCGACGGGCAATAACGCGGCCCAACGCCCTCGATCGAGCCGGAATACATGGCCGAGCGGCCGAGATTGGCGCGAATCAGCTCATGCGTGGCCGTCGTCGTGCGGGTGATGCCGCACTCGATCTGCGGCGTGGTGATGCGGTCGGTCATCAGCGAGAACGGCACCGGATCCGCATCCGCGGCCTGGCTTGCCAGCGTCGTCCAGTCGATGCTCCGGCCATCGAGCCGCGGCGGCGTCCCGGTCTTCAGCCGTCCAAGCTTGAAGCCCGCGCGGTCCATCGTCGCCGAGAGCCCAAGGCTGGCCTGCTCGTTCATGCGGCCGGCGACAATCTTCCTCTCGCCAATATGAATGAGCCCGCGCAGAAAAGTCCCGGTCGTCAGCACGACCGCGCCACAGCCAAGCCGCCTGCCGTCGGCCAGGAGAACAGCCGTGATCCGCCCATCGGCGATCTCAAAATCCAGAACCTCGCCTTCAACCACGTCGAGATCGTTCTGCTGCCGAATCGCTTCCTGCATGGCAAGGCGATAAAGCTTCCGGTCGGCCTGCGTACGAGGGCCGCGCACGGCGGGACCTTTGCGGCGGTTGAGCAGGCGGAACTGAATGCCGGCCGCATCCGCCACGCGCCCCATCAGGCCATCCATGGCATCGATCTCGCGCACCAAATGGCCCTTGCCGAGCCCGCCGATCGCCGGATTGCAGGACATGACCCCGATCGTATCAAAGCGCAGCGTCACCAGCGCGGTCTTGGCACCAGCGCGCGCGGCAGCGCTGGCCGCCTCACAACCTGCGTGGCCGCCGCCCACCACAACCACATCATAGTGATTGGTCATCACAAACTTCCCAGACTCGAATGATTAAAGGGACACATGTCCCCGCGAGGCTTGGCTGTCAAGAAAACTCCGCGAGTCGTTTCACGTGAAACAGCCTTGCACCGCCATCGCGTGTGTTTCACGTGAGTCATCGGGGCACTGATGTTTCACGTGAGTCGCACCTTGCCGCTGCTCGAAGGTCTTACCCAAGCGTTCGCAACGTTCGTCATCCTAGGGCAAAGCAGGAAGCGAAGCGACGTCGCGGAGACCCTAGGATCCATGCCGTGATCTTGGCCAAAGAGTACAGCGGATCAGAATTCTGCACCGTGGCGCGCGCTCAGAAGTCGCGGCATGGATCCTCGGGTCTGCGCCGCGTCGCTACGCTCCTTGCTCCGCCCGTGGATGACGAAGCGATGGGGCGTTCCGCAAACGGTCCATCAAAATCTCTGCATCGACAACTGAGTCATTTTACGAGAGCACATCGTTTCACGTGAGTCATTTCCCGATGCAGAACTGCGAGAAAATCACGTCCAGCATGTCCTCGACGTCGATGGCGCCGACAATACGGCCCAGGCGATCTGCTGCAAGCCGCAACTCCTCGGCGCGCAATTCCTGCCCGACAGTCCGGCCGTCGGTTGCGCGACGCAGGTGGCTATTCGCTGCGCCGAGCAATTCGACGTGGCGCAGGCGCGACGGCAGGACATCGCCGACGCTGCCGGCTGCTTCCGCTGCCCGCCGGCCGATTTCCCCCAGCAGTTCCTCGACGCCCGTCCCGTTCTTTACCGAAATGACAAGGGCATAATCCTCCGTCGCGTCGCTCGCCGCGCGGTCTTCCAACAGATCGAGCTTGGTGCCGACGCGCAAGGTCGGCGCCACACTCGGCAGCTCGCCGACATCTCTTGGGTTCGCGATGTCCTGCAGCAAGAGCAAGAGATCGGCGCCATGCGCCTTGGCCCTGGCCTTCTCGATGCCGATAGCCTCGACCTTTCCCGGCGCATCGCGCAGCCCGGCCGTATCTGTAAGCCGGACCCGCAGCCCCTGGAGATCAAGTGTCACTTCAAGCAGATCCCGCGTCGTGCCGGGTTCATCCGTTACTATAGCGGCATCCCGCCGCGCCAGGGCGTTGAACAGACTCGACTTGCCGGCGTTGGGCGCGCCAAGGATAACGACCTCGAAGCCGTCACGGATGATTTCGGCAGCACGAAATCCGGCAATGTGCCGGTCGATCTCGCCGATCATAGTTTTGACATCGGACCAAACCGTATCCGAAACGGAACCGGGGACATCGTCTTCATCGGCAAAATCGATCTCCGCCTCGATCATGGCGCGGGCGTGAATCAACC
>NZ_RZPH01000255.1:0-6367 GCF_004022825.1 Mesorhizobium sp. M7A.F.Ca.CA.004.04.2.1 | reverse complement strand
GCCATAGACAAGGTGCCGGAGCGGCTGGCGATGGCTCGCGAGCACGGCAAGGCCGAGACGCTCGACTTCAGCAATTCCGATATCTACGACGCTTTGATGGCGATGACCGATGGCCGCGGTCCGGATCGCTGCATAGACTGTGTCGGGACCGAGTCGGATCCCGCCGCCAGTGCCGACTCCATGCTCGACAAGGTCAAGGCTGCCGTCTATCTCGGCACCGATAGGCCGCATGTATTGCGCGAAGCAATCTACTCCTGCCGCAAAGGCGGCACCATCTCGGTGCCCGGCGTCTATATCGGCCTCGTCGATCATATTCCGTTCGGCGCCGCCATGAACAAAGGACTGACCTTCCGGATGGGTCAGACGCACACGCAACGCTATCTCGAACCGCTCCTCGCCATGGTGCAGAAGGGCGACATTGATCCCTCCTTCGTGATCACGCACCGGGCAGACCTCGAAGCGGGACCGGACCTCTACAAGACGTTCCGTGACAAGCAGGATGGCTGCATCAAGGTGGTAATGCGACCGCATGGCTGAGACGTCGGGTTCTCGCACCAGGTCTGCCCTGAGCAAGTTCGCTGCCGTGAACCGCAACGGACCCGTTGGCGATCTGGAACCTTCGATCGCGGCAGCGGTTGACCTGCAGAATTCACGGCGGCGAGACCGCCGTGCCCCACCGGCTGCAAAGGAAGGTGTTGCATGACCAATGAGAATTCCACATCCAAACCTAGCGTCCGGTCTCCGAACGCCGATAGTCTGCCGCACCCAAAGCGGGATGCCAATGGCACCGATGCCGGTGGCAAGCCGGAGACGCCGAAAACCGCAGGCACATCCCGGCCGTCGACCGCGCCGCTGGACAATCCGGTTGCCAATCGCAACGCCGGGCGGCCGCGTCAGGCGAGCACCACGCCTCGGCCGACGGACAAGCCCCTGGACTGATCGAAACCGGCCTCTTGAAATCACAGCGAGTGTTTGTCGGGACGAAGCGATGCCAGGTCGGCCAGGGTGTTGAGAAGTGCAGCGTCGCCTGCCGGCTTCGGCACGAATTTGCAGTTTCGGAAGGGTGTGGGAACGTCGCGCGGCCCAAATCCGGTCATGAAGGCGAAGGGGATGCCGCGAGCCAGCAATGTTTCGGCCACGGGCAGACTTGTTTCGCCGTTCAATTGAATGTCCAGCAGCGCCACGTCGGCTTTGCCTGCATCGATAAGCTGACGAGCCGCGGCGGCCGACGAGACCGGGCCGATCACCGGATAACCCGCCGCACGCAGGCGTGACGCGATGTCTTCGGCGATCAGCCATTCGTCCTCGACCACCAGAACGCGCGGCTTGTCGTCGCTCACGGCGCCTCCTTGTGGTTTGCCGGAAACGCGATCTGGACGCTGAGGCCGTCCTTGTGGAACGCGGTTTCGACGTGGCCGCCGAGCCTGTAACCGATTTCTCCCTGCAATAGGGTCAGGCCAAAGCCGTTGTCCAACGGCGCCTTTACAAGAGGGCCGTCCTTTTCTCGCCAGCCAAATGTGAAACTGTCGTCCTCGATCGACCATTGCACACTGACCTTGCCATCGGTTTTTGACAAAGCGCCGTATTTGGCCGCGTTGGTGGCCAGTTCATGAATGGCCATACTCAGGGAAAGCCCCTGTTGCGGACCTAGTTTGACATCCTCGCCATCGAGTTCGATCCGCTCGATGCCGAATGGTTCGAGCTCCTGCTGGAGCAATTCCCTGACCGAGGCTTCCTTCCATCTCTCCCGGGTCAGCAGGCCGTAGGCCCGCGACATGGCATGCAGGCGACCGATCAGCGCGTCCGCGAACTCCTCCTTCGTATCAGAACTTTCCCGCGTGCGGCTTGCAATGCTGGCGATCACCGCAAGCATGTTCTTGACCCGGTGGTTGAGTTCCGAGATGAGCACCTGCTGATGCTCTTCCGCCTGTGCCAGCGTGGTGACATCGACAAGTGTCACCACCACGCCCTGGATCCTGTTGCCCTTGTCGCGATAGGGATTGATGCGGACCATGTGGAACAGGCCCCTGGCATCGCGTGCCAGATGGTGATTCAGGATCTCGCCCGTCTCGAACACCTTGTCGATGTGCTGCTTCAACTCGGGATAGTCGAGTTGGCTCGACAGATCCGTCAGCGGCCGGCCGACATCGGAGGGGCGCAGGCTGAAGAAAGATGACGCCGCCGGCGTGAAAGTGCGGACCACAAGGCTGCGGTCGAGGAAAATAGTCGCGATGTCGGTGCTTTCGAACAGGTTGCGCAGATCGCCGTTGGCGTGGTCGAGCTCTTCTATCTTGGCCGTCAACTCGGCATTGATCGTGTTGAGCTCCTCGTTGAGCGACTGCATCTCTTCCTTCGAGGCTTCGAGTTCCTCGTTGGTGGATTGCGCCTCCTCATTGACGGAGACGAGTTCCTCGTTCGACGATTTCACCTCCTCCAGCGCGGTCTCGTACTCCTCGATCGTCGATTGCAGGCGCTCTCTGGTATCGCGCAGTTCCCGCTCGAGATCGGCGGTGCTGTCACTGTCACGACTGCCGCCATCTTCGTTGGACCGGGCCTGGGTCGGCCCCGACGGCTCGAAAAGGACAAGGTAGAGCGGCTCGCCATTGCCGCGTTCGGCGAGCGGCTCGATCGTCAGCCTGATCGGCTGGACCCGCTCGTCGTCTTCCTCCACGGTGAGGTTTTCCCGCACCACTGTGCGGCGCGTGGTCGTCGCTTCGCGCAGTGCGGCGCGGAGGTCCAGCCGCAACCCACGCCTTGCCATCGTCAGCAACTGCCGGCTGGGAATCCCTTGTGGCGCTTCGAGATATCTGCCGGTCCTGGCCGAATAATAGACGACATCGCCCTCGGCGTTGACCAGGACATGCGGCGGCGCGAACCGTTCCAGCACCTGCGCCTCGACCGCCTGCCGCAGGGGATAGCCGACAAGTCCCTTCTTCGAGCCGGCACTTTCGGATGGGAAGACGCTGGAATGGCTTTCTCCGATCAGGGCCGGCAGTCTGATGTGCGGTGAGGCATGCTCCCGCGCCTGGAAGATGCGATGCTTCTTGTCGACGGTGGCGAACAGATCGTCGTGCTGCCCGACGCTTTCGGAGGTGCCGAGGAAAAGGTATCCGCCGGGCTTCAGCGCATAATGGAAGACAGGGATGACGCGATTTTGGATGGTCGGGCCGAAATAGATCAGCAGATTGCGGCAGGAGACCAGATCCATGCGCGAGAAGGGTGGATCGCGAATGACGCTGTGCGGCGAGAAGATGCACAGTTCGCGCACCTCATTGCTGAGGACATAGCTCTCGCCATCACCGTTGAAAAACCGCTGCTTGCGTTCAGGAGAAAGACCTTGCAGCAAGGCTTCCGGATAGCGTGCCGCCCGCGCCACCGCCAGCGCCGGCTCGTCTATGTCGGTGGCGAATATCTGGACGCGCGGAACGACCGTAAGCGTCTCCATGTGTTCGCGCAGCAGGATGCCGATGGAGAACACCTCCTCGCCCGTGGCGCATCCCGGAACCCAGACCCTGACGGTGTCGCTGGCGGTCTTGCCCTCGAACAGCTGCGGTATGATCTTTCGCCCGAGCAACTCGAAGGCATCGGGGTCGCGAAAGAAGTTGGTGACGTTGATCAGCAGATCGCGAAAAAGGTTCATCACCTCGCGAGCATCCTTCTTCAGCCAGTCTATATAGCCGCTGATGGAATGGACCTGGGCGATCTGCATGCGTCGCTTCACGCGGCGCAGGAACGTCTTGGTCTTATAGCCCGAGAAGTCATGGCCGGAGTGGCTGCGCAGAATGGCGTAGATTTGTTCTCGCACCTTGTCGATGTCGGGCGTTTCATCGCCATCGTCTTCCGCCAACCCGTCCAGCGTGTCGAAGCCGCGGGCGAAAGCCTCCAGCTTCGCCCCGATCTCCTCGGCAGTCACTGCGACATCGACGAGCCCACTGGCAATAGCGCTCTGCGGCATGTCGGGATTGCGCGGCCCGTAGCCGTCCGGCGCTTGCGCGACGATAAACCCGCCCCGCTCCTTGATGGCCTTGGCGCCCAGGGTTCCATCGGAATCACCGCCCGACAGGATAACGCCGACGGCATATTCGCCCTGGTCTTCACCCAGTGCGCTGAAGAAGATATCGATGGGCTTGCGCTCCTGGGTAAGCCCATTGGGCCGACGCAGGTGCAGCACCCCCGATTCAATGGCCAATGTCACGTTTTGCGGCATCACATAGACGTGGTCAGGTTGAACCACCGTGCCATCCTCGACCACCGAAACAGGCATCTCGGTGTAGCGGCTGACAACCTCATGCAACAGACTCTCCCTGTTGGGGCTGAGATGCGTGATGATGACGAACGCCATGCCGGGCTGGCCGGTCACGCCCTTGAAAAGGCCCTCCATCGCGGGAATGCCGCCCGCGGACGCGCCTATGCCCACGATGGGAAATCTAGTCGATCGGGCAGTCACGGCATGTCCCCCTTTCGCCGACCCGACATGAAGTCTCCTCAAGGCCGGATCGAACAGGACACAACCATATAGCGCGCAAGACGGATGGAACAAGACGTCAGAGATGACGTTGAACCCGATATCAATGGTGGTTCAATGGCAAAACGATCTGCTGACATAAAACTCCCGACGCCGGTGGTATCAGGAGCGCCTGGATCGCTCGAAGCTTCCCATGCGGGGCCCGTCCCGGATCGCATGCTGACGCTTGCGAAACGGTTGCAGGCGGCCTTGGATGACAGAATTCGGAAAGCAAATCCGCTGCATTCTAACCTCCGTTCCAAGAAAGGATGACGACGTGCGCGACCTGCGGGGGCTGCATATTCTGATAGTCGAAGACGAATGGACGATGGCGGGAGATCTTGCGCGGTTTTTCAGCAATATGGGCGCCATAATCCTTGGTCCCGCTGCAACTGTCGAACAGGCTTCCAAACACACCGGGACGGCCGAAGCTGCAATTCTCGACGTCAATCTCAATGGCCGACGCGTGTTTCCAATCGCCGATGAGTTGATGCGCCGGGGTGTCCCCTTCGTGTTCTTCAGTGGCGATGACGACATCGCCATTCCCGATCATCTCCGCTACGCCAGCAATTTGCGGAAATCCTCGGGCAGCCAGGCCGTGTTCAACGCACTCTTTCCCCCGCAGGCATCGGGACGGGCGACCTCCGTACCGGACCCGTCCGACGACGTCTTCGCGCTTTTGCCCAAACTGCGACTTGCGGCGCGCCTTTTGCTGGGAGACGTCGACGCATCGGATCGGCTCGTCGAGAGGACGCTCGAGCAAGCGATCCGGGATGTCGACCGCAGACAGCTTGGTCAATCCACTGAAAACTGGCTCAACGGCATCATGCGAGAGATGGCGAAAACCCGCGGCGCAAAACTGATGCATTAGTTTTACCTCCAAGGCCTCTCAGGCTGAAGTGCCAAGCCGCGGGGCCGTCATTGTTCACCACATCTCGAAAACTTGGCCGTACAGATCGGCCGCTTGGCCTGCGTCATCAGCCCTTCTGATTGCGCTCGACGAATTTGTTGAAACGGCTGGCTTTCCCCTCACCGGTCTTGGCCTGATACAGAAAGGCCAGATCATTCTCGTCGAATATCCGGAAGAACTCGTCCCATTCGATGGGCTCGAATGCTTCCTCGGGCTCGCCGAAGTCGATCCGCAGGATACCGCCCTCGCCTTTGGTGCGCACCACCGCCGGCCGGCCGTCCCGCTCCTCGGCCCATTTGCGAATTTCGTCATGGTTCGTGGTCGTTTGCGACTGAGACATTGAAATCTCCTTTGATCATCGGCGGACACGCGGGCTGTCGGGCGTCCTAACAGCACAAGGGCGTCAATGTTCCAGCACCGCGCCGTGATCGCGATGCCGGCTCCCAACGAAGTCCGCCAAAGGAACTTTGTTGAAGCAAGGGAACAAACCTTTTGCCGAAAAGTTCGGGGCGCCGAGGTTACTTGTCTGAGGAGTCGTCGTGAAACGCATATTGGTTACAGGAGGCTGCGGCTTCATCGGCCGGCATGTCGCACAGGAACTCGTCGAGCAGGATTATTCGGTTCGCATCCTCGATGCGCTGCTGGAGCAGGTGCATGCGGGCGAAGCCGTCGCGCTTCCCGCCGGGACCGAGCTGATCAAGGGCGATGTCCGAGACCGGGAGGCGGTCGCCAATGCGCTGGATGGCGTTGACGCGGTCATTCATCTGGCGGCGGAAGTCGGCGTCGGGCAATCGATGTATGAGATCGCGCGCTATGTCGGCGCCAACGATCTCGGCACCGCAACGCTACTTGAAGCATTGATCAAGCACCCGGTCGAACGGATCGTCGTCGCCTCGTCGATGAGCGTCTATGGCGAAGGGCTCTATGCAACGCCAGACGGCCGGCGTATCGAC
>NZ_RZPH01000254.1:0-6378 GCF_004022825.1 Mesorhizobium sp. M7A.F.Ca.CA.004.04.2.1 | reverse complement strand
GACAAAGCCCACGGCGTTCGAAGGCGCCCGAGATGGATGCCGGATTTATTTCTGGCGTTGGCAACGAGTTCATCTTGGCCGTGACCGACGTTGCCGGCGGATCTCATGCCTGTGCCCACCAGGAGGAAAAATGCATGTCATTCCGATCCGAGAGATTTACAACCACTTTGACCTATAGCGACGATGAAAGAGCGCAGGCCGCCGCAGCGCTCTATCAATACAACATCGCACAGACCGGGATCGACGACCGAGCTGATATCGGAGCGGAGCTTCGCGACCAGTCAGGAAAGACCTGGGGCGGGCTTTGGGGCAGGACGGAGCTTGGGCTCCTGTTTCTCGACATGTTCTTCCTGCCTGAGCAGTTGCGTGGCCAATCCTTTGGCTCACAACTTCTCACGACGATCGAGGAAGAAGCCATCCGGCGGGGCTGCAAGAAGGCCGTCGTGGAGACGAGCAGTTTCCAGGCGCCGCTATTCTACATGCAGCACGGGTTCGAGGAATTCGGCAAAGTCGAATTCGGGATCCCTGGACATGCCCGAGTCTTCCTTCGGAAAGATCTGCTGTAAGTCTTGGGACAGGGCGCACGGATGGCCATCGGCTAGTTGTTTCAAACGCCAGATGCTCTGGAACAAATCGACGAGTGCGGAGTTAAACGCGTCGCGACGCGCAGTCTTGCAGCGACGTGTCGAATAGAGTGCATCCCGCTGGAGAGGCATGTGCGTACTGGACATTTCAGAAAGCCGATTATCATTCAACCTGGCCGGATAGACCGCGACAGGGTTGTGGTTTCGGTGTCGGACGCAGCCGAAGTGCTGCTGCGGGACTGGCCAAAGCCGACATCCGAGAGGCGTCTTGCCGCGATCAGAGCGTGCCTTGCCGTCATGCGAGGCGAAAAGCCTACAAGGACCGCACGACAGGCGTTCATCGTTGCGGCCAAGGACGCCAAGATTCTGCTGAGCGAGCAAGTCTGACCGTGGTGGGTCGCCTCGCCGGTGCCTGCAAGTGCGACTCTGCCGAGATTGGTTCGAAAGGGAGAAATCATGATCAAGGTTTCAAGTCCCACGCCTGCCGCGGCCAGAAGCGAAGTTCAGGCAGGAGCAACGCAGGACAAAACGCCGGGGTTCGATCCCGCCATTGCCCCGCTTGAGACAGACGCCGAGGCCGCGGACACGCAAAATTCGGTCGCTGGGACAAGTCCGCCGCGCACTCGCCCAAAATTCGAAAACGATGCCAGCTTTGCCAATGCCATGCGCCCGGTCGAAGGCGAGCCGGAACTGCGGCCCGGCGGCAACTGGCCGGTGTTGGTAATTGCAGCTGTCGTTTTGATAGCAGCCGTGGTTTTCCTGACGGCAGGCATGCTGCGCTGAGAATGATCCCGACGATGCGGCACCACGACCTATTCCTGGAGGTCTGGTGCGCCCTTCATGCCCGAGAGTTCGGTCATTGGGCACAGCAGCCGCGGTCGCGCGGGATCGGAAATGTCGAGCTTGTTCCAAGGGATGCGATATAGACCGCCGCGGCGGCGCAATCGGAAAAGATCCAGCACTGCCACGCCTATGGCCGAGGCCGAGAGGCGCTCGAAAGCGGCGTAGACCCCGACATGGATTTCGGTGACGACGAAATCGTCACCATCCCGTTCGGCGTGGATCTCCTCGATATAGCCGACATTCTTGCCGCGCTGCGAGAGTACGCGTCGCCCAGCCAGATGCTCAAGATTGACGGTGGTCATCATCAAGCTCCCGGAATGCGCCCGATGACATGGTCGCGCAACCAGTCCTGCCAGGCGAAGATCGACGTTTCTCGCACATCGATGTCGAACTCGATATCGATGCCGATATCTTTTACCTTGTGCCAGGCGATCCGATGGGGCTCGCCATGCTGCTTGACCGCGAGCCGCGCCATCCACCGCCCAGGCCGTGCGCCGAGGCGACGTGCCAGGGTGATGGAGCCGAGCTCGATGGCAATGATCCGAGGCGGCTTGCCAGGCCGTAACTCCGCCACCAGCCCGTCGACCTTGCCGATCTTGATCTGCTCGCGGTCGACCACCTGCTTGTCGAGGAGATCACGCAGCAACTTCATCATGTGCCTCCGAATATCTGCAGCGGGATGGTCACCACCGCCAGTACGAAGCCGAGCGCGATGATGAAGATGACGGCGGCATTCGACAAAATGCCATTGCGATGCTCGCCGACATAACGTTTGTCGTTCAGCAGAAACAGAAATGGGACGACCGTCAGCGGCAGGCTGGCTGCCGTCAGCGCCATGGAGAAGATGGTGAGCCTCAGCGGATCGAGACCAAGCGCGATGGGAATAGCCGCCAAAAGCAATGATATCGTGTAGGTGGCGCTGAAACCCGGATCGTCGCGCGGCTTGCGATCCTCGCCCCAATTCCAGCCGAAACCCTGGGCCACAAGATAGGCCTGTTGCAACCCGACCTCTAGTGCGGCGCCGAAGCAGGCAATGGCGAGGGAGGCAACAAACAGCACGAAGCCCCAGAAGCCGAATATAGGTATCAGCATCAACGGCAACTGGTGATAGTCATCCACTTGGGTGACGCCATGCGTGGCGAGCACGAGAGCGGCCACGATCAACACGCCGATCGAGATGGTCCCCCCGAAAGTCATGCCCAACCCCGCTATGGCCCGGTTGGCTCCGAGATAGCTTTTGTCCCACCGGTCCTCGATGGCCCCCGAGGAATAGAACATGAAGAGGTAGGGCGATATCGAGGCGCCGAGAATGCTGACCGCCATGAACCAGTAATTGGCGGCATCGTGGACCGGCAGCGAAGGCACGGCGCCCCTTGCGACTGCCGTCCAATCGGGTCTCAGCATCACCGCTCCGACGACGAAACACAGCGTCACCAGACCGAGAATAGATACGCCCTTCTCGATGAAGCCGAACGTGCCTTTCCAAAGCAGCAGCCACGCCAGCAAAGCCACCGGCAGTGCCCACCACTGGAAGCCTATGCCGGTGGCAAATTCGAGTGCAATGGCGACGCCGCCGATCTCGGCGGACAGCACCAGGAAATTGACCAGCAGGGCGGCAAGCAACGGCCATAGAAAGACGTTGAAGCCGAATCTCTCGCGGATGCCGTCGGAGATCGTGTGATGGCTCACGGCCGCGAACCGGCCGGACATTTCGACAAGGAAGATGATGCAGATGGTGCCGAGCACCACCGCCCAGATCAACTGGAAGCCAAACATCGCGCCTGCCTGCGCCGCTGTCGCCATGGACCCAACTTCGAGGAAGCCGCCGACGCTGGTGACGACGCCGAGGGATATTTCCATGAGCTTCTTCATGGCTTTGGCGCGAAGTATTTGGCGTAGGCGGTAGCGAGCGAACGCGACGCCAGCCGTATATCCTGTTGCGCATCTTGGACTTCCGGCCGGTCGCCCGCCTGCAATCCGGCCTCTGCACGCGCCACCGCGACCGACAAATCGTTGACTGCCTTCGTCAGCGAAGCTTGCTCGGCGGGTTCACTGGTTTCGGCGGACCGGATTTGCTCCCCGGCATCGGCAAGCGTCTTGCCGATCGATTGCAGCGTACCCGCCGTGTATGCGGTCGGCGCCGCCCCTGCCGCCCAGGCGTCCAGCGCCATCAATACAGTCTGCGATGCGGAGGCCGCTGTTCGTGATTGCTGCTCGATCTGATCGGAAGATGAGCATGCCGACAACATCATCAACAGCAAGCACAAGCACTCGAGCCTGAGATAGCGGCGTCTAACGATCAAATCAGGCGTCTCGTGCGCCACCGAATAGTCTCCCCCGACCCAACAAAACCGTGGCCGGCGTAAATCTGATCTAGAGCACTCGTCGGGTCCGTCAACGACCGCGCCCGCCGATCCGGAGCACGCGGCGGCGAGCCAGGTCCCGATCGGTTTCAATTGCCGCATCAGCGTAAGCTGAAGGTCAGGCGGGGCGATCCCCGTTCGGAGCGTCTTGGATTCTGTATTCGTGAATGAGGCCGAGAACCTGAGTTCTGACTGTGTCGCGCGCGTCGGGCTGGATGAAAAACATCAGCCGTTCGACCGCTTCAACGACTGCTTCGGGCAGATCCGAAACCGCATCGGTGAATTCGCTGCCATGCTCGTGCATATTGTCCGTCAGTTTCTTGTCGAGGTCGGAAAGGATGCCCATCATCCACACTCCAGATCCGTGCTGTATCGAACTCACTTCGGCACCGTCACCGCGACGTCGCCTCGCCTGTTGCTGCCGGCCGTCGATCACTGCTGCCCCGGCATTTCCGTGTTTTCCCTAGGATTTTTCTGGACGCCGGCAGCCGGGGCGGTATCCGCGGGGGCATTGCCGCCCTGGTTCTGCTCCGGCGCGCGTTTCAGCGGCGAGGTCTGCCAGCCCATATCGACGTAGAAAAAGCCCACGACGAAACCAACAATGATGACCGCCGCTATCACCAGCGAGATTATTGCGTTGCGTCGCTCCATAGGCCTAGCCACCACTTGGCTTGGGAGATGCCGGCTGGGTTGGCTGCGTACCTTGCTGGTCGCCGCCGGTGCTGGTCTGCGGTGTTGGGTTGGTGTCCGTCGTGGGATTCTTGTCGACCGGCTGGCTGTTCGTAGTATCCGTCTTGGACTTGGCTGGATCGGCATTGTCGTTGCACCCCGCCAAGGCGAGCAATGCCGCCGACATCAAAAGCACTGCCCTCATGCTGATTTCTCCTGGCTGAGTCCGGGCGAAGCCGCCTGCCAATGACCTATCCGGTCGAACCGCACCGAGAGCCCTTGTTTGACCGCGCTTCTAGCCAGCAAATGGTCCAGTTCGGCGTCTTCGATCGGGCTTCGTACGACCTGGCGAATGGCCTTGCAGGCAAGTTCCGTCGAGACGAAATCATATCTCCTGCTCCTGGCGACGACATATTGTTCGACCAGCATCTTTACGCGCCTGAGCGCGATTTCTTCGGCGTATTGCATTCTGTTCCTCCTGCGCGCCGAACTGCCAAACGGGTACATTGTTCCCACCAGAACTTAAAAACATGGCAGCCGAACTCACGGGAAAGCCCGCGCTTCCCGAGCAGGGACGCGCGGGCTGGATCAGGCTGAGGGGGACCCGATCGTGCAGCATCAAACAAGGGGAGCAACGACGCTGCACGGATGTCGAACTCGCGTAGACCTAAGTAGACCTAAGTTGTTCCACCTCTCCACGCGCCGCTGTTCATGGCTTGGATGAACTCAAGGACAAATCGTTGTCACGGCCCGCATACAGCCGCGCATCATCCCGCACGGAACAATCAGCCCCGACAGTGGTTCGGCCGAAGCGAAGTTCGGAGGACGTGATGACGAATGAAAAGTTGGCCGTGGTGACGGGCGCCTCAAGCGGCATCGGCAAGGAACTCGCCAAACTGTGCGCCAAGGACGGCTACCACCTGATCATAGCCGCCGACGAGCCCGCGATCCAGCAGGCTGCCGCGGCGCTCGGTTCGCATGATGTGACCGTCGAAGCCATCGAGGCCGATCTGGCGACCGAGGAGGGTGTCGATCGTTTGATCGCCGGGATCGGCGATCGCGATGTCGACCTGTTGTTCCTGAACGCCGGACGTGGACTCGGCCGTGGTTTCGTCGATCAGGATTGGAAAAAAATCCGCCGCATCATCGACACCAACATCACCGGGACCGTCTATCTCGCGCATCAACTCGGAGCCAGGATGGCACGCCGCGGCCGAGGCCGCATCCTCTTCACAGGATCGATCGCTGGTTTCATGCCCGGCACTTTCCAGGCGGTCTACAACGGCACCAAGGCATTCATCGATTCCTTCTCGATCGCACTGCGTCATGAGTTGCAGGACACAGGGGTCACAGTCACCGTGCTGATGCCCGGGGCAACGCAGACGCGGTTCTTCGAACGCGCCGAAATGATGGATACCAAGGTCGGCACCGATGAGAAGGACAATCCCGCCGATGTCGCCAAAGCAGGCTACGAGGCGATGATGGACGGTGAGGAACAAATCATCAGCGGTTGGAAGAACAAGCTGCAGGTCGCCGCAGCGCATGTGACGCCGGCAGGCACGCTGGCCGAACAGCATCGCAAGATGGCCGAGCCGGGTTCAGCGTCCAAAGACTGACCTTCGGCCTTCAAGCAAACCAAAAAATCTCCAAGCAGGAGCACCATCATGAAAGCGCTCACATGGCACGGCAAAGGCGACATTCGATGCGACCAGGTGGCTGATCCGGCCATCGAGGATGATCGCGACGTCATCATCAAAGTCACCTGTTGCGCCATATGCGGCTCGGACTTGCATCTGATGAACGGATATATGCCGACGATGAAATCGGGCGATGTGCTCGGACACGAGACGATGGGCGAGGTCGTGGAAGTCGGCAGCGGCCATTCGAAGTTCAGAAAGGGCGACCGCATCGTGGTGCCT
>NZ_RZPH01000253.1:0-6394 GCF_004022825.1 Mesorhizobium sp. M7A.F.Ca.CA.004.04.2.1 | reverse complement strand
GACCATTACCGCCTGCGCTTGAGGCCCATGCTTGACAGGCGGGACCGTCGGGAGAAAGTTGTGCTTCGGGCAGCGACGCAATGCCGGGTTGCCATGGCAGCGCCGCAAAGCGCAACAGTCGAAGGAGTATCATCTTGGCTGTCACCATCACCTCCCTCATTCTTTTCCTCATCGGCCTGGCACTCGGCGGCGGCGGCATCCGCCTGGCGATGCTGGGCGGCAGCTGGTACTATGTCGTTGCCGGCCTTGCCTTCCTGATCGCCGCCTGGCTGCTTTACCGGCGCAGGTCGACTGCTTTGTGGCTCTACGCGGTGATCGTGCTCGGCACGTTGGCCTGGGCGGTCTGGGAAACCGGCTTCGACTGGTGGGAACTCGGGCCTCGCGGCGGCATCATCGTGCTTCTCGCTTTTTGGCTGCTGACGCCGTGGGCGAGGCGGGGTCTCGTCGGCCCTGACGGGCGCGCGCCGCTGATCCTTGCCGTGCTGGCATCATTGGCCGTCGCCGGTTATTCGATGACTTCGGATCCGAAGGATATTGCCGGCGAACTCGGCACCGACAAGGTGGTCGCCAACGCCAATCTCGGCAATGATGTGCCGGCCGGCGAATGGCACTATTACGGCCGCACGCAGTTCGGCCAGCGCTATTCGCCGCTCGACCAGATCACACCGGACAATGTCGCCAAGCTGCAGCCTGCCTGGACCTACCAGACCGGCGATGTGAAGGGTCCCGACGATGTCGGCGAGACCACCTATCAGGTGACGCCGCTGAAGATCGGCGACACACTCTACATCTGCACGCCGCATAATTTCGCCATCGCCATCGATGCCGCGAGCGGAAAGGAGAAATGGCGCTTCGATCCCAAGGTCAAGCTCGACAAGGACCGCCAGCACCAGACCTGCCGCGGCGTGGCCTATTACGCCGATGCCGCCGGCGCCGCCGGGCAGCCCTGTGCGACCCGCGTCTATCTGCCGACCTCGGATGCGCGGCTGATCGCGCTCGATGCCGCCAACGGGCAGATCTGCCCGGCTTTCGCCGAGGGCGGCACGCTGAACCTTCTGACCAACATGCCCTATCCGAAGTCGGGCTATTATTACTCGACCTCGGCCCCGCTGATCTCAGCCGGCAAGATCATCGTCGGCGGCGCGGTCAACGACAATTATTCGACGCAGGAGCCATCCGGCGTCATCCGCGCCTACGACGCTGCCACCGGCGCGCTGGTGTGGAACTGGGATTCCGGCAATCCGGACCAGATAACGCCGCTGCCGGCCGGCCAGACCTATACCGCCAACTCGCCCAACATGTGGTCGACGCCGAGCGCCGACGAGAAGCTCGGCCTGCTCTACGTGCCGCTCGGCAACCAGACGCCGGACCAGCTCGGCGCCGGGCGCAGCGCCAATGTCGAGAAGTTCTCGTCGTCGATCACCGCGCTCGACCTCAACACCGGGCAGGTGCGCTGGGTGCGGCAGACCGTGCACCACGATCTCTGGGACATGGACGTGCCGGCGCAGCCGAGCCTGATCGACATCACCAAACCCGACGGCACGGTGGTGCCGGCGCTGGTCGGGCCGACCAAGCAGGGCGACCTCTATGTGCTCGACCGCCGCACCGGCGAGCCGGTCATTGCGGTCAACGAAGTGCCGGCGCCCGGCGGCGCGATCGAAGGTGACCACACATCGCCAACGCAGCCGGTCTCCGACCTTACCTTCATGCCGAAGCCGCTCACCGGTGCCGACATGTGGGGCCTAACCATGTTCGACCAGTTGGCCTGCCGGATCGAATTCCAGGGCCTGCGCTATGAGGGTCGCTATACGCCGCCTTCCGTCCAGGGCTCGCTGATCTACCCCGGCAACTTCGGCACCTTCAACTGGGGTGGCGTCGCCGTCGACCCGGTCCGGCAGGTGCTGTTCGGCATGCCGACCTATCTGGCGTTCAAGTCGGAGCTCATTCCGCGCGATCAGGTGCCGCCACCGGACGAAGGGCGCGGCAGCGAGCAGGGGCTGAACCGCAACGAGGGCGCGCCCTATGCGGTGGTGATGGGACCGTTCCTGTCGCCGCTCGGCATTCCTTGCCAGGCGCCGCCCTGGGGCTATGTCGCCGGCGCCGATCTCAGGACCGGCAAGATCGCCTACATGCATCGCAACGGCACCGTCTACGATATGACGCCGCTGCCGCTGCCGCTGAAGGTCGGGGTGCCGGGCATTGGCGGGCCGATGATCACCGCTGGCGGCGTCGCCTTCCTGGGGGCGGCGGTCGACGACTATCTGCGCGCCTACGACCTGACATCGGGCAAGCAGCTGTGGCAGGCGCGGCTGCCGGCCGGCGGGCAATCGACGCCGATGACCTATACGGTGGCCGACGGCCGCCAGTTCGTGGTCATCGTCGCCGGCGGCCACGGTTCGGTCGGCACCAAGCCCGGGGACTATGTGATCGCCTACGCGCTGCCGAAGTAGGGGCGCAGGGCGCGCGATCTCTCAGAGGTCGCGCCGCCCATCATCTGTGCCGGTATCTTTTCCCCGCATAGTGACGGGGAAAAGTGCCCGACTGGGCGATGAGGGGCGGCAAATCTTCCGATCGGCCCGATTGTCGATCAGCCAATCCCCAGATGGCCCTTCAGGCTGGGCACCGAGCCGAGCACCTTGTTGGTCAGGTCGGGGCCGGCGGCGGCTTCGGCCTGCTGGATCAGCGTCGCGCCGGCCTTCTGGATCTGCGCCATGTCGAGCCCGGATGCCTTGAGCGCGGCGACGCCGTTGATCAGCGCGCCGGCCTTCTCGCCGAGAACGCCGCCAAGCGCGCCCTGCAACGACGACAAAAAACCGCCGCCGCCGGCCGGAGCGGCAGCCATGACGTCATATTGATGGGCGAGGTCGTCGGCGCCGGGGATCCTGGCGAAGAACGCCGAGGCGCTGGTGCCTTCCGCCTCGTGTTCGAGCACCGAGAAGATGGTGCCGACGACTTTCTCCGTCGTCGCCTGGTCGAGGTCCGCCTTCTGCGAAACGGTGTTGACGATGTCCTGGACGTTCATGGCGTCACTCAGCCCTGGGTTTTCGTGTTGCGGTTCCGCTCAGTGCGGACCCTGATCAACGATCGTCTGCCTGCGTTCAGAACCATCGAGCACAGGGCCAAAGCGGCACTCGCCGAAAGGACGAGCGCGCTGGCGAGGATCGGGGAAGGCATGGTCATGGTCATCGCTTCCTTCTGGGTCTGACGTGTGGGCACACGGCCAAGATACTGGGCGATAGCCACCTTCCCTCACGATTGTGGCAGCGCCAGCAGGATTTATCGCCAATGACCAAAAAGTGATGACACGGCCGCGCATGGCGCCGGCTTTACTGCTCGGGCGCGGCCGGCGCCCTGCGCCCTGAGGCAATCGGCGGCCGCGATGAGTGCTCGACTGGATCATGCCGGCTTGGTCCCTATGTAGCTGGGAATTAAAGCCCGAAGCAGAGGACCTATCCATGACGAAACCCGACGCCAAGCCCGCCATCACCCAGGCGATGATCGACGCCTATGACGAATACACGCATCTGACGCTCGATCGCCGCCGGTTCATGGAGCAGTTGACCCGGCTTGCCGGATCGGGTGCGGCGGCGGCCGCGATCGCGCCGCTTCTGGCGGCAAATTCGGCGCAAGCGGCTGTTGTCGCCGACAACGATCCGCGGGTGAAGGGCGAGGACATCAGCTATCCCGGCAGCAGCGGCGAAATGAAGGGCTACCTGGTCAAGCCGGTGGACAAGGCGGGCAAGCTCGGCACGGTGATCGTCGTGCATGAGAACAGGGGGCTCAACCCGCATATCCGCGATGTGACGCGACGCGTGGCGCTGGAGGGGTTCGTGGCGCTGGCGCCGGATTTTCTGTCGCCGCTCGGCGGAACGCCAACCGATGAAGACAAGGCGCGCGACATGTTCGCCAAGCTCGATCCGGCGCAGACCATCGCCAACGGTGTCGCGACCGTCGCTTTCCTCAAGAGCGACAAGGACGGCAACGGCAAGGTCGGCGCCATCGGCTTCTGCTGGGGTGGCGGCACGGTCAACATGCTGGCCATCAACGCGCCCGATCTCAGTGCCGGCGTTGCCTATTACGGCATGCAACCGAAGGCCGCCGATGTATCCAAGATCAAGGCGGCCTTGCTGTTGCACTATGGCGGACTGGACGAGCGCATCAATGCCGGCATCGACGCCTTCAAGAAGGAACTCGACGCGGCGCATGTCGAATACACGGTCTATGTCTATGAAGGCGCCAACCATGCCTTCAACAACGACACGTCGGCAGCGCGCTACGACAAGAAGGCGGCCGACCTGGCCTGGGGCAGAACGATCGCCTTCCTCAAGCAGAAACTGGCATAGGGCGTTCGTCTAATCCGTGTTCGCCGGCTTGTGGAAGGCGACGCCGGCGACCACCAGCGCAATGCCGAGGCAATCGGTAAAACTTGGCATCTGGCGCAGCACGACGACGCCGATCAGCGTCGCGGTGACGGGCAGCAGCGACAGCATCAGCGCGAAGCTGGCGCGTGGCAGCCGCGACATGGCGAGCTGGTCGCAGATGCAGGGAATGACAGAGGAGCAGATGCCGACGCCGATGGCGGCGAACAGCAGCGGCAGTGAGAAAAAGGCCGGCAGCGCATCGGTGAGGCCGATCGGCAGCACGACGATGAAGGCGATCGCCATGGCGGCACCCAGGCCGGCGATGCCGGCGCCTACGCCTGACGCGGCGACGCGGTGGCCGAGCACGATGTAGCCGACAAACAGCGCGCCGTTGAGGAAGGCCCAGCACAGCCCGATGGGATTGTCGGACCATCTGACGTCGATGAGCAGCAAGGTGCCAGCGACGGCGACGACAAGGGCGGCAAGATTGCGCGGGCTCCTGAGGCCGATCGCCGCGACGCCGATGGTGCCGACGAATTCGATCGCCGCCACCAGCGAGATCGGCAGGCGGTCGAGCGCCAGGTAGAACGAACAGTTCATCACCGCCAGACAGGCGCCGAAGGCCAGCAACAGCAGCCTTGTCGAGCGATCGGCGCGGGCGAAGCTTCGCCATGGACGGGTCAGGGGTGCGAAGATGAGTGCTGCCGTGGCGATGCGCAGCCACGCCATGCCGAGCACGCCGACATGCGGGAAAAGCAGCACGGCGAAAGCCGGCCCGAGATAGTGGAAGACGGCGCTGACGGCGAACCAGACATGCGGCGGCAATTTTTCCGTCAGCCTGGCCAGGGTGGGGTTGCCGGGGGCAGGATCTGCCGTAAGAGCTTGCGTTTGATCATTCATCGGCTCAGTATCGCAGGCATATTTGCCGGTTTATATGAGTGATGATGGGCTCGTCTGGCGAGATTTCTCTCAGAAGCAAGGAATTTCCCATGAAGCGCCTTCGAACTGAAAGTGCCGACCTCGATGTCTCTGACATGAAGATCCTGCGTCTGCTGGAGAAGGACGCGCGCACCAGCACGGCGGAGCTGGCACGCTCAGTCGGTCTGTCGGCGCCGAGCGTGGCCGAGCGCATCAAGCGGCTGCAGGAAAGCGGCGTCATCGAGGCCTATTCGGTCAGGATCAACCCGGCGGCACTCGGCCTGCCGCTGTCGGCGTGGCTGCGCATCCGGCCGGTGCCGGGGCAACTGGCCCTCGTGGCCGAGATCATCCGCGAACTGCCGGAGATCGTGCAATGCGACCGGGTGACCGGAGAGGATTGTTTCATCGCGCTGGCGCATGTCGGCTCGGTGGCCGAACTCGAGCGGGTGATCGACCGCATCATTCCTTATGCGATGACCAATACGGCGATCATCCAGTCGTCGCCGGTGGTGGCGCGCTCGGCGCTGGGAGCGTTGAGGCGCCAGGCTTGACCTACAGGAGAGGAACCTATGCGTGGCCGCGCTTCATGCGCGCCTGCTTCAGGATGGCGCGCCAGCGGATCATGTCGAACGGGATCGGCTCGTTGTTGTTGGCGATGTGGAAGATCTCGTTGTTGACGTTCTTGAGCGAGCGCCAGAAATCATAGTCGGTGATGCGCGGATCGGCAGCCAGCCTGTCCACCTCGACCTTGATGTCGGTTTTCATGCACTTTCCTCGAACCGGCGCCGCGCCGCCCGTGTCGCTACCTCGATGCGGATCGTTTTCGACCGACCCGCTGAGTCGCGCAACGGCTCAGATGGCTTGTTCCCGTTAAAACCTTGGTAAGGTTAACGAGGGCGCCGCGCCGCTTCAAGCACTGCTGCCGGCCGATGGGAGGGTTCTGCGATTTTAGATTGCCGGTGTGGCTTTGACGCCGGGAACGAGAAGGTGTCGGCTTCGCCCTATTTGCGTTTGATGCCGATCGAACGGCCGGCCCGTACCGGCATCGGCAGTGCCGAATGGGCGGCGCGCATGGCTTCGACCCTGGCCAGCACATCGGCGGGGAAGGGTGAGAC
>NZ_RZPH01000252.1:0-6412 GCF_004022825.1 Mesorhizobium sp. M7A.F.Ca.CA.004.04.2.1 | reverse complement strand
CTTCTTAAGGTCGAGCCCTTCCTTGACCGACAGCACGAACGGCTTTTCCGAATAGACGTGCTTGCCGGCGTCGAGGATCTGCTTCGATACTTCGTAGTGCACCGCCGGGATGGTCAGGTTGACGATGATGTCGATGTCGTCGGCCTTGAGCAGGTCTTCGACGGTCTCGGCGCGCAGCTTGAACTCCTTCGCCCGCGCCTTGGCCGCCTCCATGTTGATGTCGGCGCAGGCACGCATTTCGATGCCGCGAAACAGCGGCGCCAGCGAAAAATACGCTTTCGAGATGTTGCCGCAGCCGATGACGCCGATGCCAAGTTTCTTTGCCATGCTGATTGCTCCTAATAGGTTTTGGCGGCTGCGATGGAGCGGCGGGCGAAACGCTCGATGTCGTTGGGGTTGTCCTGTTCCATGACATAGTATTGGGCAGCACTCTTGGCACGCAACACCTTGATCAGGCCGGCCCAGTCGATGGTGCCATGGCCGACATCCGACCAGCCATCCTCATCCAGCCCCTCGCCGGGCTTGGCCATGTCCTTGACGTGGACGGCGCTGATGCGCTTGCCGTGCTTTTCGATCCACGGCAACGGATCATCGCCGCCGCGCACCACCCAGGCAACGTCCATCTCCCAGCTGACATCGGGCGCGGATGACAGGATGTGGTCCTGCGGCACCGATCCGTCGGCAAGTTTCTTGAACTCGAAATCATGATTGTGCCAGGCAAAGCCGTAGCCGGCCTTTTTCGCGGCGTCGCCGACCTTGGCCAGGCGTTCGCCGAAGCCGCGCCAGCCGGCCACGTCGGATGGCCGCTGATCGGGCATCAGGAAGGGACAGATGAGCAGCGTGATACCGAGTGCGTCGGCAGTTCTGCGCACGCCGTCGAAATCGTTCTCGAGCGCATCGATCGAGAAATGCCCAGTCGGCATGGCAAGCCCGTTCTTGTCGAGCTCGGCGCGGAATGCCTTGGGGTCATCATAGACGCCGCCAAAACCTTCGACCTGGGCGTAGCCGAGCTTGCCGAGCATGGCGAGCACACCGTCCCAGGGTTGGAAATTGCGGGCGCTGTAAAGTTGGAATGACCAGTTCATCATCTCTGTCCGTTTTGCTTGGGGATTGTCGTATGAGGGTTGTTCTCAAAAGCTAGATGCGTGTGCCCGTTGCGGTGTCGAAAAGCGAAGCGCGCATCGGATCGAAGCCAAGCGTCACCGCCTCGTCATTCTTGGGCGTGCGTTCCGAGGTCACTCGGACGCTGAAATTCTGCTGGGCAAGCTTCAGCCAGACCAGCGTGTCGGAGCCCATGGGTTCGACCACCTCGACATTGGCGGCTATCGAGAACGGCCAGCCGGTGCCGCTGTTCAGGCTGACATGCTCGGGCCTGATACCGAATGTGACGGGGCCGGGAGCCGGAGGCTTGGCAAAGTCGTAAGTGCCGAGCGGGATCTTGATATCCTCGGCCGCGAACCGCCAGCCGCCGTCGGCGTCTTCCAGGCGGCCATCGACGAAGTTCATTGCGGGCGAGCCGAGGAAGCCGGCGACGAAACGGTTGACCGGCCTGTTATAGATGGTCTGCGGCGCATCGAGCTGCTGGATGACGCCGCCCTTCATCACCGCGATGCGGTCGGCCAGCGTCATCGCCTCGATCTGGTCGTGGGTGACGTAGATCATGGTGTTCTGCAGCTTGCGATGCAGCAGCTTGATCTCGACGCGCAGTTCGGCGCGCAGCTTGGCATCGAGATTGGACAGCGGCTCGTCGAACAGGAACACGTCGACATCGCGCACCAGCGCCCGTCCGATCGCGACGCGCTGGCGCTGGCCGCCGGAAAGGGCGGCCGGCTTACGCTGCAGCAGCGGTTCGATCTGCAGGATTTCAGCCGCCCGCGCGATCCGCTTGGCGATCTCTTCTCTTGGCGTGCCGGCGACACGCAGCCCGAAGGACAGGTTCTTCTCCACCGTCATTTGCGGATAGAGCGCATAGGACTGGAACACCATGCCGATGCCGCGGTCCTTGGGCTCTTCCCAGGTGACGTTCTTGCCCTTGATGAAGATGCGGCCCTCGGAAACGTCGAGCAGGCCGGCAATGCAGTTGAGCAAGGTCGACTTGCCGCAGCCGGACGGCCCGAGCAGCACGATGAACTCGCCATCGGCGACATCGAGATTGAGCGTCTCCAGGACGGTCACCGCACCGAAGTTCAGCGACAGGTCCTGGATCGAAACGCTGGTATCATTGGCTGCCGTCATCGCCGTCACCCCTTCACCGCGCCGGCGGCGATGCCGCGTACGAAAAGCTTGCCGGAAATGAAGTAGACGATGAGCGGCACAAGCCCGGTCAGGATGGTTGCGGCCATGTTGACGTTGTACTCCTTCACGCCTTGCACCGAATTGACGATGTTGTTGAGCTGCACCGTCATCGGATAGGTGTCGGGGCGGGTGTAGACGACGCCGAACAGGAAGTCGTTCCAGATGCCGGTCACCTGCAGGATGATGGCGACGACGAAGATCGGCAGCGACATCGGCAGCATGATGCGCAGGAAGATGCCCCAGAAGCCGGCGCCGTCGACGCGTGCCGCCCGGAACAGCTCCTCCGGCATCGAGGCGAAATAATTGCGGAACAGCAGCGTCAGGATCGGCATGCCGAAAATGGAATGGACAATCACCAGCCCGCTGAGGCTGCCATAGAGGCCGATTTCGCGCAGGATGATGACGATCGGATAGATCATCACCTGGTAGGGAATGAAGGCGCCGACGATCAGGATGATGAAGAACGTATCGGCGCCCTTGAAGCGCCAATTGGCCAGTGCATAACCATTCACCGAGGCGATGGCGATCGACAGCAGCACCGACGGCACGGTGATGCGCACCGAATTCCAGAAGCCGCGCGAGAGCCCGTCGCAGTTAAGGCCGGTGCAGGCCGTTACCACGCCTTGACCCACGGCTCGAAGGTGATCTCAAGCGGCGGTGAGAAGATGTTGCCGAGCCGGATCTCCGGCATGCCCTTGAGCGAGGTGACG
Organism: Mesorhizobium sp. M7A.F.Ca.CA.004.04.2.1; assembly: GCF_004022825.1. Classification (NCBI taxonomy): domain Bacteria; kingdom Pseudomonadati; phylum Pseudomonadota; class Alphaproteobacteria; order Hyphomicrobiales; family Phyllobacteriaceae; genus Mesorhizobium; species Mesorhizobium sp. M7A.F.Ca.CA.004.04.2.1. Next base: position 3,407 of record NZ_RZPH01000252.1, on the reverse strand, counting down.
ACCATGACATAGAGCGGCAAGAGGTAGTAGACCGCCATGACGAACAATGTGCCGTAGAGGAAGACGTTGCGGCGCGAAATCATGCGGCGCGGCTTTGGACCGTAGGGCCCTGCGATGTCCTGGCGCGCGCCGGCGGCAACGCTTGCTTGAGCGGTGATGTCTGCAATGCTCATTTGCGTCGCCCGAACTCGAGATAGGCCCAAGGCACGATGACGATCACCACCGAGAGCAGCATCATGGTCGAGGCGGCAAAACCCTGGCCGAGGTTCTGGGCGAAGAACATATAGTCGTAGACGTATTTGGCCGGCACTTCGGATGCGATGCCCGGGCCGCCGCTGGTCTGGGCCACGACCAGGTCATAAACCTTGACGATGCCGGAAGCGATGATGACGAGCGTGGTGATGAAGACCGGCCGCATCATCGGGATGACGATGAACAGATAGGTCTTCCACATCGGGATCCCATCCACCCGCGCCGCCTTCCAGATGTCCTCGTCGATACCGCGCAGGCCGGCCAGCATCAGGCACATGATGAGCCCGGTGCCTTGCCACAGCGCAGCGATCGATATGCCGTAGATGACGATGCTGGAATTATAGAGCGGGTCGAAGCTGAAGCTCGTCCAGCCTAAGTCCCGCACGACATGCTGGATGCCGAAATCCGGATTGAGCAACCACTGCCAGACCAGGCCGGTGACGATGAAGGAGAGCGCGAAAGGATAAAGGAAGATGGTGCGGAACGTGTCCTCGAAGCGGATCTTCTGATCGAGCAGCGCGGCAAGCAGAAAACCGATGACCAGCGAGAACACCAGCGAGATCGCGCCGTAGATCAACAGGTTCTCGATCGAGATCAGCCAGCGCGGCGCCGCCCACAGGCGGTAATACTGGTCGAGCCCGACGAAATTCAGGCGCGGCAGGAGCTTCGAATTGGTGAAGGAATAGAGCACCGTCCAAACGGTGCCGCCGACGAAAACCACCATGGCGGTGAGGATCATCGGGATCGAGGCGACCTTCGCATTGAGGTTGCGGAACAGAAGGTTGGGGCGTGCGCTCTTGCTCATCTCGTCAGCCGGCTGGGTAAGGGCGGTGCATTCCCGGCCCCGCATTCGCAAGGCCGGGAGCGAGGCGGGTTGCCTCCAGCGTCAGTCCGCCGAAGCGATGAGGTCGGCGAAGCGCTTCTGCGCGTCTTCGACGGTCAGTTCCGGCTTGGCGAAGAATTCGGCGAAAAGGTCTTCCTTCTGTTTCTGGGTGTCCTGTGAAAGCAGTTGGTCCGTCCACGGCATGACGGCGCCCTTGGCAAGGATGGCGAGGCCCTTCTTCATGCAGTCGTTGGCCGCATTGAGATCGACGTCGCCGCGCACCGGCAGGGATCCCTTCTTCAGATTGAAGGCAACCTGCGTCTTGGGATCGAGCAGCGTCTCGGCCAGCACCTCCTGCGCCTTGCTCTTGTCGGCATCCTTGAGCAGCGGGAAGTAGAAGGCGTCACCGCCAGTGGCTATCACCTCGTTCAGCCCAAGGCCTGGCAGGCAGGTGTAATCCTTGCCCGCGGTCTTGCCGGCAACCTGAAACTCGCCCTGTGCCCAGTCGCCCATGATCTGGCCAGCGGCCTTGCCGGTGATGACCAGGTTGGTCGCCTGGTTCCAGTCCTGCACATTGGTGTTCTTCGCCATCTTGCGGGCATCGTCCGCGGCCTTGAAGACCTTGGCGACTTCGGGCCCGGCGGCGAACTTGGCATCCTTGTCCTTGTAGACCTTGAGGAACGTGTCCGTGCCGCCCACAGCCGCAAGCAGGACGTCGAAGGCACCGGAGGATTGCCAGGCCTGTCCGCCGACGGCGAGCGGGATGATGCCGGCCTTTTCCAGCGCCGGCGCTGCCGCCACGAATTCATTCCAGTCCTTCGGCAACGGCACGCCGGCCTTCTCGAAGGCCTCGTTGGACAGCCACAACCACTGCCAGGAATGGATGTTGACGGGCACGCAATAAATCTTGCCGTCGATGGTGCAGCCGTCGAGCAGGCTCTTCGGCCGGACGACATCAGTCCACTTGCCCCTGGTGGCGACATCGGTGAGGTCGCGCATCAGGCCGGCCTGCACCAACTCTTCCGCCTGCCGGCCATGGTTGAATTGCGTGGCGCCCATCGGATCGCCACCGGTGATGCGGCTGATCATGATTGGCCGCGCCGTGCCGCCGGAGCCGGCAATGGCGCCGTCCACCCAGTGGTTGCCGGTCGCATCGAATGCCTTGGCAAGTTCCGCAACCGCCGCCGCCTCGCCGCCCGACGTCCACCAATGGGTGACTTCCAGGTCCGTCGCGGCCGCATGGCCGGCAAACTGCAACCCGGCCGTCGCTGCCAGCGCAGCGGTCAAAAATCTGTATCGCATTTCGGCTCCTCCCAGAATCTGAAACGTTACAGATTTTCGATACGGCAATTGCGCGGGCTGTGCAACCCATCAACGAAGCACCCTCGATATTTTTTCGGGCTGCGAACAAATTCGCATGGATGATCGCGCTTCTCATGCACTGCAGCATGGTTTGCTGCGGCGCAAACACCGAAATGCCGCCTGATACGGGCAAAAAGGCGGCGGCAGAGGCAATTTCTCCTGGAATCCCAAGCGTTTCGCAAAAGAACCATCCACCTCGTGGGCGAGGGACATGTAACTCGATATGGCAATCTGTAACGTTTCAGTATATTGAGACTTTACCGGGGCTGGAACGCATATCGTATCGCCATGACGGCGATTGCCGACATGGCTCGCGGCTGCTATGCGCCTGACGGGCGGGACGAATGGACAGACAGCGTACGGACAAGAGCGGGGAGACCTCGGCACAGGGACGGCCGACGTTGAAGACGCTTGCCTTCATGACCGGGCTCGGCGTCACCACCGTGTCACGCGCCTTGAAGGATGCCCCGGAAATCGGCGCCGAAACCAGGCGCCGCGTCCAGCTCGTCGCCAAGCAGATCGGCTACCGGCCGAACCGCGCCGGCGTGCGTCTGCGCACCGGCAGGACCAATGTCATCAGCCTCGTGCTCAACACTGACCGCGAGATCATGAGCTTTGTCTCGGACATCATCTACGGCGTTTCGGAAGTGCTCGCCGAAACGCCCTATCACCTGATCGTCACGCCCTATTCCCGCTCGCAGGATCCGATGGAGCCGATCCGCTATCTCGTCGAGACCGGCTCGGCCGACGGCGTCATCATTTCGCGCACCCAACCGAACGATCCGCGCGCCCGCTACATGCTCGAGCACGGCATGCCCTTTGCCACGCATGGCCGCACCGACATGGGCCTCGTCCATCCCTACCATGACTTCGACAACCATGTTTTCGCGATGGAGGCCGTGCGCCGCCTGGCGAGCATGGGCAGGCACAAGCTGGCGCTTCTGTCGCCGCCGCCCGGGCTGACCTATTA
>NZ_RZPH01000251.1:0-6456 GCF_004022825.1 Mesorhizobium sp. M7A.F.Ca.CA.004.04.2.1 | reverse complement strand
CATCTCGACTGTTCCGGCAGCTTTTCCTGGTGCCGTTGCAGCGGCCCCTGCCACGCTGCCACACGATCATGCACTTTGATCTGAATCGCCTTCTGCATACGCGTCATGCCGGTCAGCGCCCTGCCGCCAAAACGCTCTTCGAGCGAGGCGAGGCGCATGACGGTTTCGGTCAACAGCAGATCGAGATGCTCGACGACGGGTTTCAGCCGAAGCATCAGGCCCGTGTCGACGACGTCTTGGCTGGTCGCGCCGAAATGCACTTTCTGGCCATGCGGTTCGCCGACCGCCGCCCTGATCTGGCGCACCAACTCCGGCACCATGACGCCGTCTTTGGCGACCCCGGCTCGCAGCAGAGCCGTGTTCGGCCGGAACGTGCCAAGCGCCGCCACGATCGCTGCCTCGGCATCTTTGGAGATTATCCCGTTATCGGCCTCCGCTTGCGACAGCGCCTGTTCAAAGGCCAACATGGCCTCGATTTCCGCCTCGACGGAAAAATGCCTCGCCGCTTCTTCGTCGCCGAGAAGAGCGGAGAGCAGCGGATGGTCGAAAGGCGATACAGTCATGTCACAGGCCTCCTGAGCATCAGCTGTCGAAGAAGACCGTTTCCTTCTCCCCCTGGAGATGGACGTCGAAGACATACATATCGCCTTGGCGCTCGGCGATCAGCGTCGGCACGCGAAGGCGGTGCTCGACCCGCGCAAAGATCGGATCTTCAGCATTGGCCTTTTCCTCATCGGAAAAATACAGTCTTGTGTGCAGGCCGAGATTGATGCCGCGGGCGACGATCCAGAGCGTGATATGCGGCGCCATCAGGCGACCATCGTTGAACGGGACGCGGCCAGGCTTGATCGTCTCGAACGCACACAGGCCGGTGTCCATGTCGGTCGGGCAACGGCCCCAGCCGAAGAAGTTGGGATCGGCCGTGCCGCGCGGTTCTGCCGGCGAATTGTAGAGCCCGTCGGCATCCGCCTGCCAGATCTCGATCAGCGCATCCTTGAGCGGCGTGCCGGTGCCGTCGAGCACCCGGATGCGCAGGCCGATGCGCTCGCCCTTGGTCTTGTCGTTGACCATGGTCGCGCCGAGGTCGGTCGGGTAGACGCCGCCGATGCCACCGAAATTGGGCGTCAGCCCGATATGAACGTAGGGTCCGGCGGTCTGCGAGGGGCTCTCCCTGAGCCGGTCGAGCGACTGGGCCATCAATTGCCCTCCAGCCTGTTTTCGAACCGCGACGCGCGGCGCCCGCGCAGAACGATGTCGAACTTGTAGGCGCGCGCGTCGAAGGGGATCGTCGCTTGCATGTCGAGCGTTGCGATCAGCGTCTCAATGGCCGCCTTGTCGGGGATGCCGCGCACGATCGGGCAGCGCCAGATCAGCGGATCGCCCTCGAAATACATTTGCGTGATCAGCCGCTGCGCAAAGCCGTGGCCAAAGACAGAGAAATGGATGTGCGAAGGCCGCCAGTCGTTCGGCCCGTTCGGCCAGGGATAGGGACCGGGCTTGACGGTACGAAACGCATAGAAGCCATCCTCGCCTGTAATAGTTCGGCCACAACCGCCAAAATTCGGATCGAGTGGCGCCAGATAGCCATCCCTCTTATGGCGATAGCGGCCACCGGCATTGGCCTGCCAGAACTCAAGCAGCGCGCCGGGCACGCCAACGCCGCGTTCGTCGAGCACCCGCCCATAGACGAGGATGCGCTCACCGAGCGCGCTCTCGCCGGGCCTGGCGAAATTGTGGATCAGGTCGGCGTCGAGTTCGCCGAGCATGGCGTGACCGAAGACCGGGCCTGCAATCTCCGATAGCGTGTTGTCGAACGACAGCGGCGCCTTTTGCGGTGAGCGCAGCACCGAGGTTTTATAGTTCGGCGTCAGAGCCGGCGGATGCCATGTCCGGTCGCGCTGGAAGAAGGCGCCGGTCTCGGGCCTCCGGGTCGAGCCGGACTCAGCGGGCATTCTGGCTCTCGTCCATTTCCGAAAACACCTCCTTGGCGATCTTGAAGGCACGGTTGGCGGCCGGCACGCCGGCATAGATGGCGACATGCAGGAACGCCTCGCAGATGTCGTCGCGCGACGCACCGGTGTTGGCGGTGGCGCGCACATGCATGGCGACCTCCTCATCATGGCCGAGTGCGGCCAGCAGCGCCAGCGTGACGATCGAACGCTCACGCTTGGTGAAGCCCGGCCGCGCCCACACGGTTCCCCAGGCAGCCTCGGTGATCAGCTCCTGGAAAGGCTGGTCGAAATCGGTGGCGGCGATTTCGGCCCGGTCGACATGCCGGTCGCCGAGTACCGAGCGCCGCACCGCAAGCCCCTTGCGATATCTGGCTGCGTCGCCGGGGGCTTCATCCATGGGTTGCTGTCCCAGGGGCAAGCGACGCGATAAAACTGCGGATCAGGGCGACCAGCGCTTCAGGTTGTTCGACGCAAGGAATGTGTCCGGCGTCGCGGATGATCTCGAAGCGCGCGGCGGGGATCAGCTCGGCCAGCGAGCGGACGAGATCGGGCGGCGTCGAGCCATCCTGGTCGCCCCCGACACAGAGTGTCGGCACCGCGATGCGGCGTGCGGCATCGGTGAAATCGGCATCGCGAACGGCAGCGCAGGTCCCGATGTAACCGGCGAGCGCTTGCCTGGTCATCATGTTCCTATAGCCGTCGAGCTCGGCCACACGCGCTGCGTGGAAGGCGGGGGTGAACCACATTTTGAGCACGCCATCGGCAATCGCCTGGATGCCCTTGCTTTCGACCGTTGCGATGCGTGTGTTCCAGCTGTCCGTCGTGCCGATCTTGTGCGCCGTGTCGCAAAGGATCAGGCCTTCGACGATTTCAGGTCGCCTGGCATAGAGCCCCTGCGCGATCATGCCGCCGACCGACAGGCCGCACAGCACGACTTTGCTCAATTCGAAATGATCGATGAGGGCCGAGAGATCATCGACATGATCGTCGATCGACCTGATGTCGCCGATGTCGGACAGCCCGTGACCGCGCTTGTCATAGACCAGCAGCGGCATTTCACCATCGAGCGCCGAGACAATTTCGTCCCAGATCCGGAAGTCGGTGCCCAGTGAATTGATGAATATGATAGGGCGCGCATTGCCGCTCGCCTTGATGTGGCGATGGTGCAGCGTGATGCCGCCGATGGTGAGGAATGGCACGGTTTCGGTCCTCCGCCCCCACATTGCACAAGGCGTTTGGTTCGGTAAAATGATATTTTGCGTCGTTTCATTAACTCATGGGTTATTAATTCATGTCCGAGAGCCGGATCCGGTTCCGCCATTTGCAGGCATTCCTGGAGGTCGCGCGGCAGGGAAGCGTGGCACGAGCGGCTGACTTGCTGCATGTCAGCCCGCCGGCAGTGACCAAGACATTGCGCGAGCTGGAAGGGGCGCTGGGGGTTGCGGTGGTCGAGCGCGACGGCCGTGGCATCCGACTGACGCGCATTGGCGAGATCTTTCTTCGCCATGCCGGAACGGCGATCACGGCACTCAAGCAAGGCGTCGATTCTGTCCGCCAGGACGGAGCGGTCAGCCGGCACCCGATCCGCATCGGTGCGCTGCCGACAGTGTCGGCGCGGGTGATACCGCTCGCCATGGGCCTGTTCCTCGAGGAGGACACAGGTGCGGCGATCAAGATCGTCACCGGCGAGAACGCCGTGCTGCTCGAACAGTTGCGCACCGGAGCGCTCGATCTCGTCGTCGGAAGGCTGGCGGCGCCGGAAAACATGACCGGCTTCTTCTTCGAGCACCTCTATTCTGAACCGGTGCTGTTCGTGGTGCGAGCCGGACATCCGCTGCTCGATCCGGGACAGGATGTGTTCGCACGGCTCGACGAATTCCCGATGCTGATGCCGACGCGGGAATCGGTCATCCGCCCCTTCGTCGACCGCCTGTTCATCACCAACGGCATGACGGCGCCGGCAACCGAGATCGAAACCGTTTCAGACTCCTTCGGCCGCGCCTTCCTGCGGCAAAGCAATGCCGTCTGGATCATTTCGGCTGGCGTCGTTGCCAATGAACTCGGCAGCGGCGCCTTCGTCGCCCTGCCGGTCAACACCGAGGAAACCAAGGGACCGGTCGGCCTGACCATGCGGACCGACACCGCGCCCTCGCCGGCCTTTTCCATCCTGCTGCAGACCATCCGCGAAGCGGCAAGGCAAAGCGGCTGATGCGTCAGGCTGTGCGGGATCGTCATCGGCAGAAGGCAGTCGGGTCGAGGTCGAAGACCCGTCCCGGATTGAGGATGTTTCTCGGGTCAAGCGCTGAGCGACGTCGTCCGTGTCCGTCGGCAATGTAAAACAGGACAATCGTCCTGTATCGATCACGATGGATCGTGATCGATACCGGAGAGTTGTCTTACTGAAGCTTGGCTTGCAGCGCGTTGACATCGTCGGTGGTCATTTCACCGTCCGTTGCCACCTTGCCGTCGACGATCTTCCACAGGCGGAACGGGCCGGTGATGTCGCCATATTTGTCGAAGGCGACAGGGCCGATGACACCTTCATAGCGGATCGGCTTGCCGTCCTTGATCAGGCCGAGCGCCTTGGCGAACTCTTCCTTGCCGGCAAAGATCGGCGTGCCGGCCGGATCGACGGCCTTGTACATCGCATCCTTGATCTTGGCCGGATCCTCAGAACCGGCAATGGCGATGGCCAGACCAACAATCGCGCCGGCGTCATAGGAGCGGTCGGCCGCCGGATTGGTCGGTTCGATGCCGGAGAATTCCTTGTAGTTCTTGGTGAAATACTCCGTCGAGGCCGTCGGGCTGGTGCCGGAGGACGTGCCGTAGGCTTCCTTCAGATAGTCGGCGCCGACGGACTCGATGAAATCAGGGCTGTTCATGCCGTCATTGAGCAGGAATTTCTGCACGCCGCCCTGCGAGATCCAGGTACGGGCGACCGTAGCGCCGTCGACCGGCGTGCTGACGAGGTAAAGACCGTCCGGTTCGCCGGCCATTGCCGCCGTGACTTCCGAGGCATAGCTCGACTGCTTCTCATTGTAGGGCGTGTCGGAGACGATGGTGCCGCCGAGCGCTTTGTAGGCACGTGAGAATTCGGCCACCATGTTGACGCCGAAATCGTTGTTGACATGGATGATCGACAGCTTCTTGAAACCCTTGTCGACGGCGTATTTGGCGGCGGCGACGCCCTGCAGCGCATCCGAGGTGATGGTGCGGAAGAAGATGCCGTTGGTCTTGCCGTCGCGGCCGAGCGCGGTCAGCGTCGGCGAGGACGAAGCCGGCGAGACCTGGACGATCTTGGCTGGTGCGGTGACCGAAGTCAGGATCGGGATCGACACCGAGGAGATGATGCCGCCGATGATGACCGGCACCTTCTTGACCTGAACCAGCTGGGTGGCGGCGTCAACGGCGACGTTGCCCTGGCTCTGGCTGTCGCGCGTGTCGGTGACGAGATCGCAGCCGCGCACACCGCCGGCTCCGTTGATGTCGCGGAAGGCCATCTCGACCGACTTGGCGCCGGCCTGGCCGTATTCGCCGGCCGGGCCGGTCAGCTCCATGACGAGGCCGACGGTGATCTTGCAATCGGCGGCTTGCGCAGCACCCGCCATCGTTACGAGGGCGAGCGCGGTGGTGAGTTGGAGTATCGTCTTTGTCATTGTTGTTCCCCTTTCGTTACTCGACTGTATTTGAATTCTGGAGCCTGTTCAGCGTTCCGGCACCTGCAGCCAGGTCTCATGCAGATGTCGCCATTCAACGCCGTTGGGCGCCGATGAACTGGTGGTGAAGACGGCACTGGACTGGCGGCGGCTGTGCTTGCCTGCGCGCAGCTGCGCTTCGACATAGAGGACGACGATGGTATCGGCGTCCTGCCAGCCGGGCCGGATGTCCTCGATCGAAATGGCAAAACCATCGTCGCAGGAAGCGCGGCTTGCGCGGACATGATCGATGACCGCTTCGCGGTCGAGGATCTGCCCGTCCGGCGCCACCATGCTGAGGTCTTTGCCCATGGCGCGTTCGAAGCGGCCGAAGTCCACCGTGTTGGCGCGCGCAGCGACGAACCAGTCGACGAAGAAGCGGTGCAGGTCGATGATTTCGGCGCTGGCGCGTGAAAACAGGGAGGGCTCGTCGCTCATTTCTTCCCCGCATTGAGGTTGTAGTGCATGATCGAGCCGTGACGGCCGTGACGGTCGCGCTCCAGCGTGTAGACGTCGCCCTCGAGACCGGTGCCTTGCGCGATGACAGCGGCAATCCGCGCCCGGTCTTCGGCGTCGAGCGCAACGTCCATGATCTTTGCATTGGCCAGCGCATGCGCCTGGTTGCGGGCGCCGACGATGACGGCCGCCACTTGCGGCTGCTCCAGCACCCAGGCGCTGGCGATGGTGGCGATGTCGACGCCGTGGCGGTCGCCAACGGCCTTCAGCGCCTGAAGCAGGTGCTGGAAAAGGCCCCAGCCGCCGAAATCGTCGATGATCAGCTTGTATTTCACCAGCGAGCGGTTTTCGAG
>NZ_RZPH01000250.1:0-6462 GCF_004022825.1 Mesorhizobium sp. M7A.F.Ca.CA.004.04.2.1 | reverse complement strand
TCACCAGCCATGGCATGGCTGAAGAAACTTGTCGGCGCCGTCGTCATTCTGGGCGGCGTCGGCGCGGTTGCCGGGTGGGTCCTGTCGGCGCCGGTGACGCTCGACAGGGAAACCCTGGCCAAGCTCGGTCCTGGCGACGCAGCCAGGGGCAAGCGCATCTTTTATGCCGGCGGTTGCACATCCTGCCATGCAAAGCCGGGCTCACAGGGCGACGCCCGGCTTCAACTCGTGGGTGGCCTTGAACTCAAGACGCCGTTCGGAACCTTCGTGCCGCCCAACATTTCGCAAGATCCCAGGGACGGTATCGGCGCATGGTCTGTCGAGGACCTCGCCAATGCCATGCTGAAGGGCGTGTCGCCTTCTGGTGAGCATTTCTATCCGGCGTTTCCCTATGCATCCTACGCGCGCATGAATCCGGCTGACATTGGCGATCTCTATGCCTTCTTGAAGACGTTGCCGGCCGTCGCCGGCAAGGCAGCGGGCAATTCGCTCGGTTTTCCCTTCAATATTCGCCGCGGCATCGGCCTGTGGAAATTGCTCTATCTCAGCGATCAGCCGGTTGTTGCCTTCCCCGAAGGCAAGCCTGATCCGGTGATGGCAGGCCGCTATCTGGTCGAAGGGCCAGGCCATTGCGGCGAATGCCACACGCCGCGCGATCTTGCGGGCGGCACGAAGAAGAACGAGTGGCTGGCGGGCGCCGTGGCCGCCGAAGGCAATGGCGTCGTGCCGAACATCACATCGGGCGAGGGCGGTCTCGCCGACTGGTCGGAGGCCGATATCGCCAACTATCTCGAAACCGGCTTCACGCCCGATTTCGATTCGGTCGGCGGCGCCATGGTCGATGTCCAACGGAACATGGCCGAACTGACGCCGCAGGACCGTGCGGCCATCGCCGCCTATCTGAAGGCGATACCGGCGCATCCAAACGGCTATCCGGCCCGCAAGAAGACGGCAAACTAGACCGAGTCTTCAGACAGGTGGCGGTCGCCGAGAAAATCGAAACCCGTCTCGAAGAAATGGTTGTAGTTGCAGGTCAGCTCTTCGCCAGGCGCGATGTCGTGCAGCGCAAAGCTCTCCTCCGGTGAGGAGACGTCGCAGTTCGGCTCGTCGGCATGGTTCATGTAGCGCGCGTCGTCGGCTTCGAAGACGATGTAGTTCGGATCGCGGCGGTCGGGATAGGAGTAGCGATCGAGATAGCTCTTCACCGGGCCGGCCGCACGTTCATAAGTCTCGACCTCGATGAGCCGATCGAACCTTGGGTCCAGCTTCCAGATCAGAGTGCCGCGAGGAATGTGGTTCTTGGCAAAGACGCCGATTCCCTGGATAGGCGATTTGTCGAGATAGACGTCGACGAGCAGCATAATGGACCTTTACGCGATTGGAGGCTGTCGGGCCGGGAAAAACCGCGCACTGGGTAGCGCGCGGTCATCGCAATTGCGAGTGAAAATGAGCAACGGGAACTTAAAAAGCCCTGATCACGCAGCCTCTTCGGAAGGCGCGTCGATCATCGTCTGGAGTCAGCGTTGCTGCAGCGCCAGACGGACGCCCAAAGCGCAGTAGATGCCGCCGACAACTTTGCCCTGCCATCGTAACACCGACGGATTTCGGCGCAGGAACGTGCCGAGCCGGCCAGCGCTCACGGCAAAGACGACCGTGCTGAAAAGGCCCAGTACGACGAAGATGGCCCCCAACACGGTCATCTGAAGCATCACCGTCCCGTTTTCAGGCCGCACGAACTGAGGCAGGAAGGCAAGGAAGAACAGAGCGGTCTTGGGGTTGAGCACTTCGGTCAGGACAGCCTGTCGAAACGCCTTCCCGGCAGAGATCGCAAGCGCGCCGGCAGCCGGGCCGCCTGGTGTTTTCTCCATGATCGCGCGAATGCCGAGATAAACCAGGTAGGCCGCGCCGATGTACTTTATGACGCTGAACAGCGTCGCCGATGCGGCGATGATCGCCGATATGCCGATCATGGCCATGACGGTGTGAAAGATGTCGCCGACAGCGATCCCAGCGCCGGTCGCGATGCCAACCTTGGTTCCGGAACTCGTTGCCCGCGCTATGGTAAGGAGCGTGGCCGGACCCGGGATGAAGACGAAGCCGAGCACAACCGCGACATAAGCAATCAGTGTAGCGAGATCGATCATCGGTCGATTTCTCCCGTAGGCTGCGCCTTACCCATCACCTTCAGCGCGAAGGAATAGGTGTAGGCGATCTCCTCCAGCCGCGAAAACCGGCCGGAGGCACCGGCATGGCCGGAATCCATGTTGATCTTGAACAGGACCGGATTGTCCCCGCTCTTGCGGTCGCGCAGCCGGGCCACCCATTTGGCCGGTTCCCAATAGGTGACGCGCGGATCGGTGAGACCGGCCAGCGCCAGGATCGGCGGATAGTCGTGATCAACGACATTGTCATAGGGCGAGTAGGCGGCAATGGTCCGGTAGTCGTCGGCGGACGCGATCGGGTTGCCCCATTCGGGCCATTCCGGCGGCGTCAGCGGCAGGGTCGCATCGAGCATGGTGGTGAGGACATCGACGAAGGGTACCTCGGCGACGATGCCGCCAAAACAATCCGGCGCCATGTTGGCGACGGCACCCATCAGCATGCCGCCGGCCGAACCGCCCTGGGCGACGATACGGTCATGCGCCGTGTAACGCTCCGTCACCAGATGGCGCGCGACGGCGATGAAATCGGTGAACGTGTTCATCTTGTTCTCCCGCTTGCCGTCATCGTACCAGCCATAGCCCTTGTCCTTGCCGCCGCGAACGTGAGCGATGGCGAAGACAAAGCCCCGGTCGACCAGCGAGAACCAGTTGGTGTTGAAGGCGGCCGGCACGGTGATGCCATAGGAGCCGTAGCCGTAAAGCAGGCAAGGTGCGGATCCGTCCAGCGGCGTGTCGCGATGGTGCAAAAGCGAGATCGGCACCAGTTCGCCATCGCTGGCCGGCGCCATCAGGCGCCGCGTGACATAGTGGTCCGCATCATGGCCGGATGGCACTTCCTGGGTCTTCAGCAGCACCCGCTCGCGGGTACGCATATTATAGTCGAACACCTGCGCAGGTGTCGTCATCGACGAATAGGAAAAGCGCATGATCTCGGTGTCGTACTCATAGGAACCCGACAGGCCGAGCGAGAAAGCCTCCTCGTCGAGGGACAAAAGATGCTCCTCGCCGCTGGTGCGGTCGTGCACGACGATGCGCGGCAGGCCTTCCTTGCGTTCGAGCCGAACCATGTGGTCTCTGAAGCCGATCACCGACAGGATCAGCCGGCCGGGTTCGTGCGGCACCAGTTCCTGCCAGTTGGCGCGCACGGGATCGCCCGCTGGTGCCGTCATGATCTTGAAGTCCTTGGCGCCGTCGGCATTGGTCAGGATGAAGAAGATATCGCCGCCTTCTTCCAGCTCGTACTGCAGGCCAATCTCGCGCGGCGACACCAGTTTCGGTTCGGCAAACGGATCGTCGGCGCGCATCAGGCGGTATTCCGAGGTCTCGTGGTCGTTGATGCCGATCATGATCCACTCGTTGTTGCGGGTGCCGCCGACATTCATGAAGAAGCCGGGATCGGTTTCCTCATAGATCAGCCGGTCGCTTTGCGGGCTGTCGCCAAGCGCATGGAACAGCACCTTCGACGGGCGGTGGTTGGGGTCGAGACGTGTATAGAAGAAGCCGTCATTGGCGGCGTTCCAGACACCTGAACCGCCGGTGTCGGGGATCTGGTCCGCAAGTTCCCTGCCGTCGGCAAGGTCACGCACGTGAAGCGTGTAGAATTCGGAGCCCTTGTCGTCGAATGCCCACAGCAGCCTTGCGTGGTCGGCCGAATGGTCGACGCCGCCAAGACGGAAATAGGCCTTGCCCGCGGCCTCCGCGTCACCATCGAGCAGGATATGCTCGGCACCGCCGTCTCGCGGCATGCGGAAATAGCGCGGCTGCTCGCCACCAAGTTTGAAGGACGAGCCATAGGCATAGGGCCCATCCTTCATCGGCACGGAAGAATCGTCTTCCTTGATACGGCCCTTCATCTCCTTGAAAAGCTGCTTTTGCAGTTCGACCGTGTCGGCCATCAGCTTCGACTGGTAGGCATTCTCCGCCTCGAGTTCTGCGCGGATTCCCGCATCGAGCAATGAGGGGTCGCGGAACATCTCCTGCCAGTTGCCGGCCCGCAGCCAGGCATAGTCGTCGGTTCGCGTGATGCCGTGATGCGTGTCGGAAACCGGCCGCTTCTCGGGCGTTGGCGGGCTGACGATCGGAAATATGGATGTCTTGGTCATTGCGTCTCGCTTTGCCAGTATCTTCAATGGGCCAGTATCTTCAATGGGCCAGTATCTTGAATGGACCATCTCGAATGGAGAATATCTTGAACGGCGAATGAACACGCCGATCAGGGCAGGTTCAAGAGCCGGAGCGTATGGATTGTGTCGGCTCCAGGAGATGAGCCGGGAGGAGAGATGATGACTATTTGGTCTCGGACTGCTGCGGCTTTCGCCGTTGCTTCACTAACTCTGGCCTTTGCCGGCCAGTCTCATGCGACCGTATTCGCGGCTTGGCAAGTGGCCAATGTGCCGTTCGGCGACACGCTCAATGTGCGCAAATACCCTTCGGGCGCATCCCAGAAGCAGGCGGCATATCCGAACGGGACCGTTCTGCAGATGACCGGGCGATGCACCGGCGGAATAAACCTGCTCGACATCGCCAACCAGCCGGCATGGAAGCAGGAACAAAAGATTCGTTTTCGCTGGTGCGAAGTCTGGCATGATCCGGCCCAGAACGGCAAATTCGTCACCGGCTGGGCGTATGGCAAATACATCACGCCGCATTGATTGATCCGGCAGCAATCAGCCGATCCGCCGGATGACAGGCATGTCGCCTGATTGCTTGCGTATGACCACGGCAACCTTTGGTTTTGTGGACAAATATGAACAACCAATATTGCCCGACGATAGCCAAGCAAAATCAAACATTAAAACCCATTTCGTGAGATGCCGCGAATGTAACGGTGAGCTGACGTTGCGTCAGCCGTTGCCGACGAGCGCGCGAAATATCGATAAATTACACAATGCACGAAAGATTGAAGCTGATCGCGGAATAATTGATCAATATCGTTCAATATAGCGTAAGGGCCGAATTGACTTACTTGGTCTGGGCGCTCATTGATGTGCCCGCGACACGAATCGTAGAAACTCTACCTGCACAAAATTCGTGCGATGCCCTGCTTGTAAAAAAGGGCGCAGATCGATGTAACTCTTGTTGGGGCCCGAAGACCATGGATATTGTCGAAACACCTTCCAGAAACAGCGATGCGCTGATCGAATTGACCGCCGATGTGGTGGCCGCCTATGTCAGTAACAATCCCGTGCCGGTCGGCGAATTGCCGAACCTGATATCCGATGTCCATGCTGCGCTCGGGCGTGTGGGCGGAACCGCCGAACAGCCGCCTGCCGACAAGCAGAAGCCGGCGGTCAACCCGAAGCGGTCGGTTCATGACGACTACATCGTCTGCCTTGAAGACGGCAAGAAGTTCAAGTCGCTGAAGCGCCATTTGATGACCCACTATGACCTGACACCGGACCAGTATCGCGAAAAGTGGAACCTTGACCCGACCTATCCGATGGTTGCACCCAACTATGCGGCTGCCCGGTCACAGCTTGCCAAGAAGATGGGCCTCGGCCGCAAGCGCAAAGCGCGGTAATCGCTGCCAGAGCAATTCAAGGAAAAGTGAAACGGTTTTCCCGGGAAAGCGCATAGAGCTCTCCCTTGGGAATTGCGTCAAAATAAGCCAGATCGGATCGACATCAACGGCGCCTTCGGGCGCCGTTTGATTTTTGCGCCGCGAGGCGCGGATCCGGTATGAAGGTGTCAGGCGGTCTGCTTGAGCGCTGCCTCGGCGTCGCGCTTGATGCGCTTGACCATCGAGCGAAGGCCGTTGGCGCGCTGCGGCGACAGATGTTCGTCGAGGCCGAGTTCTTTCAATGTCGCTTCCGCATCGGTCTGCTGGATTTCGCTGGCGGTCCTGCCGGAAAACAGCGCAAGTATGATCGCAACCAGTCCACGCACGATGTGAGCGTCCGAATCGCCCGTGAAGGTGATGACTGGGTCGGCTCCAGCCCCGCGTTCGGTGGTCAACCAGACCTGACTGACGCATCCCGGCACCTTGTTGGCGGCGCTGCGCTGCTCGTCGGGAAATGGCGGCAGCGCCTCGCCGAGTTCGATGACGTAGCGATAGCGGTCTTCCCATTCCTCGAGGAACGAAAAATCGTCGCGGATCGTCTGGATCGTGGTGGTCATAATGCCGGATATAGTCACGCGGCGGCTCCGCGTCACGGAAAAACAAGGACACCGCGGGCGTCGAGAGGGCAGACAGCCCGCGGTGCGCCGTCGAAGCGGCTTAATTCTGAGGCGGCAGGTTGACGGTCTCGGGCAAGACGATTTCTACGGGCAGGCTGCCGGTCATCGTCGACGTGTCGGGGCC
>NZ_RZPH01000024.1:7469-16441 GCF_004022825.1 Mesorhizobium sp. M7A.F.Ca.CA.004.04.2.1 | reverse complement strand
CAGTGATAACGCCCAAATATGTCGGCCGCCGCCGGCTGATGGAAACCGCGGTCGCGACGCTCGCCACCGATCGCGCGCTGTTGCTGCTGGGTGTTCCCGGCACGGCCAAATCCTGGGTGTCGGAACATCTCGCCGCCGCCATCATGGGCGATTCGACCCTGATCGTGCAGTGCACGGCCGGCACCGACGAGAACCAGATCCGCTATGGCTGGAACTACGCACAGCTTCTGGCAAAGGGCCCAAGCCAGGATGCGCTGGTGCCGACGCCGCTCTACCGCGCCATGCAGGACGGCAAGCTTTGCCGCCTCGAGGAGCTGACGCGCATGGGCTCCGATGTGCAGGACACGCTGATCACCGTCCTGTCCGAAAAGATGATGCCGATCCCGGAACTTAACACCTCGATCTACGCGCAGCGCGGCTTCAACATCATTGCCACCGCCAACAACCGCGACAAGGGCGTCAACGAGTTGTCGTCAGCGTTGAAGCGCCGCTTCAACGTCGTCGTGCTGCCTTTGCCCGAAGACATGGCGGAGGAAGTGGCGATCGTCTCCAAGCGGGTCGGCGAGATGGCCGGCGGTCTTGACCTTCCGGTGCCGAAGAATGTCGGTGAGGAGATCGCGCGAGTGCTGACCATTTTTCGCGAGTTGCGCTCCGGTGCTACAGCCGACGGCAAGGTGACGTTGAAGACGCCGTCCGGTTCGCTGTCCACGGCCGAAGCCATTGCCACCATGGTCGGCGGCCTCAGCCAGGCGGCCTGGTTCGACAGCGGCAAGCTCGGCGCCGAAGGCCTTGCCGCCAGCCTCGTCGGCGCGATCGTCAAGGATCCCGTGCAGGACAAATTGGTGCTGGAAGAATATCTGGAAACCGTGCTCAAGAAGCGGCCAGACTATGCCGGCTACTACGCGGCCTTGAACGCGGCAATCTGACGCCATGGGGCTCAGCGACGTTTCCTATTTCGGCATACGCCATCACGGGCCCGGCTCCGCCGACAGCCTGGTGCAGGCGTTGCAGGAGTTGAAACCGGTCGCCGTGCTGATCGAAGGACCGGCCGACGCCAGCCCGCTGTTGCCGTTGCTCGCCCGCCCCGAAATGCAGCCGCCGGTGGCGCTGCTCTGCTATCCCGAAGACGATCCGGCCTCGACAAGCTTCTGGCCCTTCGCCGAATTCTCGCCGGAGTATCAGGCGACGCTCTGGGCCGTCACCAACAATGCGGCAGTGCGCTTCATCGATTTGCCGTCGTCAGCCCGCACTGCGCCGATTGAGGCCGTGGGGGAAACCGAGAGCGATGGAACGGAAGCCAACGTCGAGGCTGACTTGGCGCCGCATCTGCGGGACCCGATCGGAACGCTGGCACAAGCTGCCGGCTATGAGGATGGCGAAAGCTGGTGGTCTGATATCATCGAGCAGAACCCGCAGCCGGGTCCAATCTTCGCGGCAATAGCCGACGCGATGACGACGCTGCGGGACGGCGAAGGTCCGCTTGCGGCGTTTGAGGCGAAACGCGAAGCGCATATGCGGCTTGAGATCGCCGCCGCGCGAAAGGAATTCGATGGGCCGATCGCTATCGTTTGCGGTGCTTTCCATGTGCCGGCGCTGCAGGCGACGCGACCGCTGAAGGAAGACCAGGCGCTACTCAAGGGGCTCGCCCGCCGCAAGAGCATGATGACCTGGGCGCCGTGGACGGGGCCGCGTCTGGCGCTGGGCTTCGGTTATGGCGCCGGCGTTGTCGCGCCCGGCTGGTGCAAGCATCTGTGGCAGACGCGCGGGCAAGGCGACGCCTCGGTCCTTTGGCTGGCGAAGATCGCGGCGGTCCTGAGGGCCAAGGGGCACATGGTCTCGACCGCCTCGCTGATCGAAGCCGAACGGCTGGCCCGCACGCTGGCTGTGATCCGTGAACGGCCAAAGCCCGGTTTCGAGGAATTGCGTGACGCCGCGATCGCCGCCCTGTTCAACGGGGAAGCGCTGCTGTGGGCGCTGGTCGAAGCCGAATTGCTGCTGGGCGCCGATGTCGGTGAAATTCCGCCAGACACGCCGCTGGCGCCGCTAATCGAGGACCTGCAGCGCAACCAGAAGGCGGCACGGCTGAAGCCCGAGGCGCTGGAGCGCGAATTATCGGTCGATCTGCGCAGCGAGAGCGGGCTGTTTCGGTCGACCTTGCTGCACCGGCTGTCCGTGCTTGGCGTGCATTGGGGCAAACTCATCGACAGCGGCCGTAGCCGCGGCACCTTTCGCGAGCGTTGGACGCTGTCGTGGGAACCTGAGTATGCCGTTCGACTGGTGGAGAACCTGGTCTACGGACCAACCATCGAAAAGGCGGCCAATGGTCGGCTGATCCAGATGATCGGCGCGGCGACGTCTCTTGATGCGATGGCCGCACTGGTCCAGGGCGCCATCACGGCAAACCTGTCGGAAGCGTCGATCGCCGGTCTCGCGGCCTTGGAGGAACGGGCAGCCCGCAGCAGCGAATGCCTGGAAATCCTGACATCGGTGCCGCCGCTCGCCGACATCATCCGCTATGGCGAGGCTCGCAAGACGGAAACCGCCCGTCTGTCCGGTCTGCTGGAGCGGCTGATCGTCGAAGGCGGGATCGCGCTCGCCTATGCCGCCCGCGACCTCGATGCCCAGGCATCCACGACGCTGGTCGGCGCCATGCGCAAGGCCGACGAAGCGATCAGTCTGGTCGAGCCTGAACAGGACGTGCTGGACGCCTGGCGCAATGGGCTGGCTGCGGTGCTCGATGGATCGCGCTCGACGGCGCTGGTGGCAGGCTGTGCCGCGCATCTGCTCTACGAAGCCGGCCATCTGTCAGCCGACGCGGCAACCGGTCTGATCGCACGACGTCTGTCTCCAGGAACGCCTGTCACCGAGGCTGCAGGGTTCTTCGAGGGTTTCTTCAGCACTGCCGGCCAACGGCTGATCTACGACGAGGGCCTGCGCGGTGCGGTGGATGCCTGGCTCGCATCCCTCGACGAAGACGCCTTCATTGCGCATCTGCCGTTGCTGCGCCGGGTCTTTTCGCATCTGGACTCGATGGAGCGGCGGCGGTTGATCGAAGCGGTGCTCGGCCGCGCCGCACGCCTGCCTGCCGGACTGACGCCGACTCCGGATGGCGGCGAAGCGTGGCGCCGCCATCTTGAACGGCTCGGACCCTTGCTGACGGGAGGGAGCGGCAATGGATGACGAGGCCGAAATGAGCGAACCAATCCAGGCCGGCGACGGACGGGAGCGCCGCTGGCGCCTGGCGATCGGTGCCGATGAGGAAACCTCGTCAGCGCTGTCCGACACCGACAAGCGGCTTTCGGCGGCGCTCGATGCGCTTTACGGCGATGGTGCCGGCGATGCGGCCGCCGATCCGCGCAAGCGGCGCGGCGGCCTCGGCCGCTCGGCGCCAAGGGTGGCACAGTGGATGGGCGATATCAGATCGTTCTTTCCCGCACAGGTCGTCCAGATCGTCCAGAAGGATGCCTTCGAACGGCTCAACCTGAAGCAGATGCTGATGGAGCCGGAATTCCTTAAGGCGATCGAGGCCGACGTCAATCTCGTCGCCGACCTGATTTCGCTGCGCTCGGTCATGCCGGCCAAGACCAAGGACATTGCGCGCACGATCATCGCCGATATCGTCGCCAAGCTGATGCAGCGGCTGGAGCAGAAGACAGCCGAGGCGATCCGCGGCGCGGTCGACCGGTCGCAGCGCACCAACCGCCCACGCCAGCGCGACATCGACTGGCCGCGTACGATCTCAGCCAACCTTCGCCATTACCAGCCCGAGCACAAAACCATCGTGCCGGAGAAGCTGGTCGGCTTCATGCGCAAACAGCGAAGGCTGGTCGACCTGGATGAGGTGGTGCTGTGCGTCGACCAGTCGGGCTCGATGGCAAGCTCGGTGATCTACGCCTCCATCTTCGCCGCGGTGATGGCTTCCCTGCCGGTCGTGCGGACCAAGCTTGTCTGCTTCGACACGGCGATCGTCGATCTGACCGAGGAGCTTAGCGATCCTGTCGAAGTCCTGTTCGGCGTGCAGCTGGGCGGCGGCACCGACATCAACCAGGCCGTGGCCTATTGCGCGGACCGCATCGAACGGCCGACCAAGTCGCATATGGTGCTGATCACCGACCTTTATGAGGGCGGCAACGGGCAGGAATTGCTGCAGCGGCTTGCTGCACTCGTTCGCTCCGGCGTCAACGTCGTGGTGCTTCTGGCGCTGACCGACCAGGGCAGGCCGGGTTATGACCCGAAGATGGCAGGCTCGGTGGCCGCCCTCGGTATTCCGGTCTTCGCCTGCACGCCGGATTTGTTTCCAGACATGATGGCGGCGGCATTGCGTCGGGAAGATATCGGCGCATGGGCGGCTGGCGCCGATATCAAGCTGGTTCGTGCCGAGGCCGAGACTCCGGAGTAAAACAGCCGTCGCCAGAGCTGCCAGGATGCTTCTGGCAGCTCTGGGATAAATGGCTGGAGCTCAGCCGAACTTCGGGTCGAGGCTGCCCGACTTATAGCGCTTGGCCATTTCGGCGACCGGCAGCGGCTTGATCTTCTGCGCGTTGCCGGCGGTGCCGAACTGTTCGAAGCGCTCCTTGCAGAGCTTGCGCATGGCGGCCATGGCCGGTGTCAAATATTTGCGCGGATCGAACTCGCTCGGGTTCTCGGTCAGCACCTTGCGGATCGCGCCGGTCAGCGCCATGCGGTTGTCGGTGTCGATGTTGATCTTGCGCACGCCGTGCTTGATGCCGCGCTGGATTTCCTCGACCGGCACGCCCCAGGTCGGCTTCATCTGGCCGCCATATTTGTTGATGATCTCCTGCAGGTCCTCGGGCACCGAGGACGAGCCGTGCATGACCAGATGCATGTTCGGCAGGCGGCGGTGGATCTCCTCGATGACGTTCATGGCCAGCACCGCGCCGTCCGGCTTGCGCGAGAATTTGTAGGCGCCATGGCTGGTGCCCATGGCAACCGCCAGCGCATCGACATGGGTGTCCTTGACGAATTCCACCGCCTGTTCCGGATCGGTCAAAAGCTGGTCGTGGCTGATCGCGCCTTCGACGCCGTGGCCGTCTTCCTGCTCGCCGCCGCCGCTCTCCAGCGAGCCGAGCACGCCGATCTCGCCTTCGACGGACACGCCGCCCCAATGCGCCATGTCGACGACGCGCTTGGTGATGCCGGAATTGTAGGCGTAGTCGGCCGGCGTCTTGCCGTCTTCCTTCAGCGACCCGTCCATCATGACCGAGGTGAAGCCGTACTGGATCGCGGTGACGCAGGTGGCTTCGTTGTTGCCATGGTCGAGATGCATGCAGACCGGAATGTCGGGATGGATTTCGACCAGCGCGTCGATCAGCTTGGCCAGCACCACGTCATTGGCATAGGCGCGCGCGCCGCGGCTGGCCTGCAGGATGACCGGCGACTTGGTCTCCTCGGCGGCCTCCATGATGGCGAGGCCCTGTTCCATATTGTTCATGTTGAAAGCGGGCACGCCGTAGCCGTATTCGGCGGCGTGGTCGAGCAATTGTCTCAGTGTTATGCGAGCCACCCAATAGTCTCCCGTATCTGGTTTCAAGCGCAACGTCGCGGGCCGGCCGGTTGCCGGTCGGCCCTTGATGCTTCTGGCGGGATTTCAACGGAACCGCAACCTTCAGAGCTCTTCTCGATCGCAATTCTTGTTGCAGGGCTGAAATCCGGCCGTTTTGGTGACTTAAGCCGCGATCAACTCCCGCGCCGCCAGGATCTGCACGCAGGCATTGGCCGCCTCCTTGCCCTTGATGGTGAAGTGCTCAAAGAAGAAGCGGTGGTGCTCGGCGCTGTCGTGGTAGTTGTGCGGGGTGAGCACCGCCGACAGCACCGGCACGCCGGTCGACAACTGCGCGTTCATCATGCCGTCGAGCACCGCGCTGGCGACGAATTCATGCCGGTAGATGCCGCCATTGACGACAAAAGCGGTGCCGAGGATCGCGGCATAGCGGCCGGTCCCGGCCAGGGTCTTGGCATGCAGGGGGATTTCATAGGCGCCCGGCACGTCGAAGACGTCAACGGTGAAGCGCTCGCCTCCGATGTCAGCCAGTGCCGCTTCGAAGGCCTGCACGCACTGGTCGACGATGTCGGCATGCCAGCGCGCGCGGATAACGGCGATGCGAGTCTTTTCGTAGTCTTTATGGGAATGCTGATTCATGGGCCCATCCTTCCGTTTCGAACCAGAATCAGGACGCACGATACGGATTAAGCCCGCGAAGAGCGGGCCGGCTTCCGTTTCGTTCTCTTCCATCCGGACTCTAACCGTCGGCTCCGGAATCACACCGGATCTGCTGACCTTTCCGAAACCGGAAAGCGCTCGCGGGCTTGGGCCCGCGCATGACCCCGAAAACCGGAACGGTTTTCGGAAAGGAATCATGCGCAACTAAGAGTCCTTACCGCCGGTGGGGACTTTCACCCCGCCCTGAGAACATTAACGGCTTTGTATGAAAGGGCAGGGCGCTGCTGTCAACCGTGAGAAGGTTGGGCCAAGTCCGTTCGATTATCGCGTGCGCCACGCCGCCGCCGATGCGGCGATCAGCATCAGCGATGCTGCGACCATTGCGCAGGTGGCAAAACCAAAGCTGGAGTAGAGCGGCCCGAAGCTGGTGGTGCCGACGAAGACCGCGAGGTAAGTCACCGCACTGTTCAGGCCCATGATCGTGCCGCGCCGCGAGGGATCGAGCGCAGACAGGCGCATTACCAGGACATTCAGGCCGAAATGATTGGCCAGTCCCCAGATTGCCACCATGGTCAAGGTCAGCCCGAAACTGCCGCTCGTCGCCGCCATCGCGACATAGACGACTGCGACCAGAAGATAGGCGAACGGCATTACGCGCCGCGCACCCAGTCTGTCGATGACGCCGTCGAGCAGAGCAGCCGTCCCGAAGCCTATGCCGTAGGCAAGCGCCGCCAGGCCATTGGCGCTCACCGGCTGTCCCAGCCCGACATGAAGATGGTCGCCGAGATAGCCATAGACGCCGTAGAACGAAGTCATGAAGGCCGCGCACGCCACCAGCAGCGGCAGGATTCCGGGAATGCCGAGCGCTTCCAGCGGGGCGGGCGCCGGTCCGGCCTTCCTGATGTCGCTGAGCGACGTCACTGTCAGCCCCATCCATGCAAGGGCCGCAAGCACCGCGACCGCTGCGAAAACGGCGCGCCAATGCACAAGATCGGCAAGCACGGCCGAAAGCGAAACGCCGGCGACCATGCTGAGCGTCCATCCAGTCAGGACGACGCCGATCGTGCCGCTCTCCCTGCCCGGTGGGGCAATGGCTGCGGCGCTGGCATAGATCGCGGGCATGGCGATGCCGGCAGCGATGCCGGCCAGCAGCTGTGCGGAGACCAGCATGGTCACCGTGGGTGCAGCGGCACTTGCGACCAGCGCCAATGCCAACAGCAACAGTGCGCTCTGCAGCATCCTGCGAGCACCGAGCCGGTCGATGTAGCGCGCAAGGAACAGGGCGCTTGCGGAGGTGCCAAGGCCGAACGCTGCCGCCGCAATCATCACGGCCGGCACGCTGGTTCCGAACGACGAGGCGACAGCCGGTGCGATCGGACCCAGCACAAGCGAGTTCGAGCCGATGACAGCGATGCATCCGGTCAGCAGATAGGCAAGCGCCGGGATCGGGGCTCGGGCAGTCAATGGCGCAACTTGATCAATGTTCGACATATCAGCATAATGGCCGTATTCCATTCAGCGGAGAACCCGGAATTTCGCCATGGATGAAGAAACAGATGGCATTCTGCAGAACAGGCCCGCGGCCCGCGATCTCGACGCGACAGACCGAAGAATATTAGGTGTCCTGGTCGATGACGCCACGATCAGCTACGCCGAACTCGGCGATCGCGTCGGCTTGTCGCCACCCGCAGCGCATGAGCGGGTCAAACGGCTCCGTCGCAGCGGCGCCATCCGCAACACAGTCGCCATCATCGATCCCCGGGCGGTGAAAAAGCCTTTGCTTGCCTTTGTCCATATCGACACCAGGGGCTGGGGAAAGACGCCGGAGCTGATGGCGGTCTCGCAATATCCCGAAGTCGAGGAGATCCATACGGTCGCCGGCGACACCTGCATGCTGCTGAAGGTCCGCACGGAAGACACCAGAGCACTCGAAGGCCTTTTGGCGCGCCTGTACGAAACGCCGGGGGTCACCTCGACGCGCAGCTATGTGGTTTTATCGACCTATCTGGAGCGGCCGGTGCAGCCGGGCATTACCGAGACGTGGCCGACCCCGAAGCATATGGCGGAGCCTCTGTACTAGGGACGTGGGCTACGCCCGCTCGGGGAACATCGCCTTCAATCCCTCGCGCGATGCCTTGGCAACGCCGCGCTCGGTGATCAAGCCGGTGACCAGTCGCGCCGGCGTCACATCGAAGGCCGGGTTGGCCGCAGGCGTCGTCTCCGGCGAAATGCGAACCTGGGCAATCTCGCCGGCAGCGGTCTTGCCCCAGACCAGCGAGACCTCGTCGGCCGAGCGCTGCTCGATCGGGATCTCGGCCAGTCCGTCATGTACCGTCCAGTCGATGGTCGGCGACGGTAGCGCGACATAGAACGGCACGTCATTGTCGGCGGCGGCGAGCGCCTTCAGATAGGTGCCGATCTTGTTGCAGACATCGCCGTCGGCCGTTGTGCGGTCGGTGCCGACGATGACCATGTCGATTGCGCCGCGCTGCATCAGATGGCCGCCGGCATTGTCGACGATCAGTGTGTGCGGCACGCCGTGCCCGGCCATCTCCCAGGCGGTCAGCTGTGCGCCCTGGTTGCGCGGCCGCGTTTCATCGACATAGACATGGACCGGAATGCCGGCTTCTGTGGCCAGGTAGATCGGCGCCGTGGCGGTGCCGTAGTCGACCGTGGCCAGCCAGCCGGCATTGCAGTGGGTCAGGATGTTGACCGGTTCGCCCTTCTGCTTGCGCGCCGCGATCGCCTTGATGATGGCAAGACCGTTCTCGCCGATGGCGCGGTTGAGGCC
>NZ_RZPH01000024.1:0-7459 GCF_004022825.1 Mesorhizobium sp. M7A.F.Ca.CA.004.04.2.1 | reverse complement strand
GTTGAGGCCGACATCTTCGTCGGCGATCTCACTGGCCCGCCGATAGGCGGCTTCGGCGCGTTGTTCGGGAGGCAAAGGCCGCAGGAAGCGCCGCATTTCGTCCAGCGCCCAGCGCAGATTGATCGCGGTTGGCCGCGTCTCGTGCAGGGTCTCCCACACGGCATCGAGCGCTGCATCCGACGGATCGTCAGCCATCTGCATGGCGACGCCGTAGGCAGCGGTGACGCCGATCAGCGGCGCGCCGCGTACCCACATGTCGCGGATGGCGGTGGCGATGCCGTCGACCGTGCCGATCGTCTCGATGCGGAAATCGTGCGGCAGCCAGCGCTGGTCGATGATATCGACCGAACGGCCGTCGTCGCTCAGCCAGATGGTGCGATAGTGGCGGTCGCCGACGTTCAAATGCTGCTCTCCTGTTCGATCAGCGCGGCCAGTTGGTTGACCTCGTCGATGCTGTGGATCTGGCGCCGGTTGACGGCGAGATGGCGGCCGAATCGCAGCGCCTTTGCTTCACAACTGGCGCGCAGATCCTCGTCGGCAATGGTCTCGAAATCGGCATTGTGGGCGAGGCCGAGGATACGCCGATGAACCTCGATGCCGGCAAAGCCGAGCAGGTCGGTCCACATCTGGTGCAGCACATGGTCGAGCGCCTGCTCGGCGCCGAGCCTGTCGCCCTGATCCTCGAACAGGCTCTTCTGATAGAGCATGCCGGTGCGCTCGGTGCGCCATAGATGCGAGAATTCGGCGCGGAACACCGACCATGTCTCGACCGTCACACCGAGCAGATAGGCGCGCATGGCGTCGCGCTTTCCCTCCTCCTCGTGGCCGCGTTGCGAGAAGAACGACATCCAGAAATTGGCGAGCAGCATGCCGACATCGAAAGCCATCGGACCGTAGAAGGCGAACTCCGGATCGATCATCCGGGTTTCGCTGTCGGTGACCATGATCGAGCCGGAATGCAGATCGCCATGCAGCAGCGTTTCGGCATTGGCGGCGAAGATGTGCTTCAGCCGCTGCGCCTCGACCTTGAGGTCGCGGTCGGCGCGCAGTTCGGCGACCAGGCCGTCGAGCTGCGGCGAGGTGTGCCGGTTCATCTTGGCGTCGAAATAGGGGTCGGAAAACACCAGGCTTTCGGTGATGTCGCAAAGCTCGACATTGTCGGCGAACAGCGCCAGATCGGCCTTGCGGTCCTTGGCGGCCATATGGAGGTCGGAGCCGCGAAACAGCGTCCGGGCCATGAACAGGCCGATATCCCGGGCGATGTTCGGCAATTGCCGGCCGTCGATCAGCGCACGGCGCAGGATGATATGCGGCGGCGCAAGATATTCCATGATGATCAGCGCCTGGCCTTCATCGAAATAATGGATCGCCGGCACCGAGCCTGGCGCGCGTGCCTCTTGCCTGGTCAGTGCGTGATATTCGAAGAAGGAGCGCTTCAACGGCAGCGGCCAGCTGTCGCCGACCAGGCGAACATAGGGCAGGGCTTGCTTGACCACGGCTGCACCGCTGGCGCCCTCGACGATGAACACCAGGTTGAGATTGCCGTCGCCGACCTCGCGGACCTTCCAGGCGCCAGTGTCCTTGCCGATCTTCGCGCATAGCGCCTCGTTGCCGCCAAGGCGTGCAGCCAGGGTTTCGACCGATAGTGCTTCGAACGGCAATTTTTCAGTCATCGTCATCCTCCCGCTTATGCGCTCCGAACATAACGGAGGCGTGGCGGCTGGGCCAAGCTAGGAAGCGATCTGGCAATTGTCAATCGTGTTGACAATTGCCGATACAGCCCATAGCGTCATGTCAGGGAGGAACGCATGGTCGGTAATGCCGTGTTCCGCGTAGAGGGACTGAGGAAATCCTTTGGCCATAACGAGGTGCTAGGCGGCGTCTCGGTCGAATTGCATGCCGGCGAAGTCACCGTGCTGATGGGCGCCAACGGCGCCGGCAAATCCACCCTCGTCAAGATCATCTCCGGTGTCTACGAACGCGGCGGCGGCACGATGGCGCTCGCCGACCAGGATTTCGCACCGAAAACCCCGGCCGAAGCGATCCGCGCCGGCGTTGTCACCGTGCACCAGAATATTAACGACGGTGTCGTCGCCGACCTCGACGTCGCCACCAACCTGACCCTCGACCGACTGAGCGGCAGCGGCGCGCCGACCCTGTTCAATCCCGTCCGTGTGCGGCGGGAGGCCAAGGCGGTTGCCGACCGCATGGGGCTGGCCATCGATTTGAAGGCGCGGGTGAGCGATCTTTCGCTGGCCGATCGCCAGATGGTGGCGATTGCCCGCGCGCTGGCGCACAAGCCGAAAGTGCTGATCCTCGACGAGCCGACCTCATCGCTGTCCAGCGCTGAGGCCGACCGGCTGTTCGCGCTGATCGACAGGCTGCGCGAGCAGGGCGTGGCGATCCTCTACATCTCGCATCGCATGTCGGACATCAGGCGGCTGGCCGACCGCATCGTCTCGATGCGTGACGGGATCATCTCAGGCATTTTCGACAGGAAACCGCTCGACTATGAAGGCGCGGTCAACGCCATGCTCGGCCGCAAGATCCATCTCGACCAGATCGTCGTCAGGAATTCGGCCAAGGCAGTCGTGACGATCGAGGGTCTACGCATTGCGCCGGGCGCCCGGCCGATCTCGCTGACGCTCGGCGACGGCGAGGTCGTTGCCATCACCGGCCTCGTCGGCGTCGGCAAGACGGCGCTTGCCGAGACTCTCTTTGGTGTGCGCCAGCCGCTCGCCGGCACAATGACGCTGAACGGCAGGCCTTATGCACCTGAAACAGCCGGCGAAGCGATCGCCGCCGGCGTGTTCCTCGTTGCCAAGGACCGCGGCGAGAATGGCATCGTCCAAGGCTTCAACATCCAGGAAAATATCAGCCTGCCGTTTCACAAGCGCATGTCGCGCTTCGCTGTTCTCAGGCGCCGTCTGGAACGCGCCACCGCGCGCCGGCAGATCGAAGAACTGGGCATCGTCTGTCGGTCCGAGAAGGACGACATGTCGGAGCTGTCCGGCGGCAATCAGCAGAAGGTGATGGTCGCGCGCTGGATGGCGCAGGATGCAAGGCTGTTCATCCTGGATGAGCCGTTTCAGGGCGTCGATATCTCGGCCCGGCGCGACATTGCCGCCAAGCTCAGGGCGAGTGCAAACGGACGCGCCACGCTTTTGTTCGTCACCGAACTCGACGAGGCCTTGGAAACCGCCGATCGCATCCTGGTCATGTCGGAACAGACTATCGTCGGCGAACACCGCAATGCCGATGTCGATCTCGACCGCCTGCTGGCCGAGGTTGCCGGCGGACCGCTGCACAGTGCGGCCTGAGCGCGGGCGATAGGAATTGGAATGGAGAGAGCATGGGTTCGGATTGGATAAAGACGGCAGCAGCGCGCGGGAGCGCCGGATGACATTGCGCGACCACGCCATCCGCTACGGGTTCATCGTGCTCTTGTTCGGGCTCGTCGCCTATTTCTCGATCGCCGCCGACGGTTTCGTTTCGCCGCAAAGTGCCGTTTTCATCTTCCAGTCGGTCGCCATCACCGGCGTGCTGGCGCTCGGCGTCACCGCCACGCTGGTCGTCGGCGGCTTTGATCTCTCGATCGGCTCCGTCGCCACGTCAGCCATGATGGCGGCCGCCTATGTGATGGTGGTGCTGGAGCAGAACGCCCTTGTCGCGGTCGTCGTCTGCCTGCTCATCGGCGCAATTGTCGGCCTGATCAATGGCTGGCTGATCGTCTACATGCGCGTGCCCGATCTGCTGGCGACGCTCGGCATGATGTTCCTGCTCGTCGGCCTGCAGCGCATTCCAACCGAAGGCCGC
Source organism: Mesorhizobium sp. M7A.F.Ca.CA.004.04.2.1 (assembly GCF_004022825.1). Taxonomy (NCBI): domain Bacteria; kingdom Pseudomonadati; phylum Pseudomonadota; class Alphaproteobacteria; order Hyphomicrobiales; family Phyllobacteriaceae; genus Mesorhizobium; species Mesorhizobium sp. M7A.F.Ca.CA.004.04.2.1. Next base: position 3,643 of record NZ_RZPH01000024.1, on the reverse strand, counting down.
TCGATCGCCACCGGCATGACCATGCCGGACGGTTCGGTCGCCAGCGGCAAATTCTCCGACGCCTTCCTGGCGCTCGGCCGCCACCGTTTCGATTTCTTCATCCCGAACCTCATTCCGGTGTCGGTGGTGGTCCTGCTCGTGCTCGCCGTGCTGATCTGGTTCTTCCTCGAATACACACGTTTCGGTCGCATGATGTATGCCGTGGGCAGCAATGAGCGCGCCGCCGAACTCGCCGGTGCGCCTGTCAAGGCATACAAGATCTGGGCCTACGTTATTTCAGGAGTTTTTGCCTCGATCGGCGGCATTTTGCTCGCTGCCCGGCTTGGACGCGGCGACATCGCCTCGGGTAATAATCTGCTGCTCGATGCGGTCGCCGCGGCGCTGATCGGCTACGCGGTGCTAGGTGCCGCCAAGCCGAACGCCTTCGGCACCGCCATCGGCGCGCTGTTCGTCGGCATCTTGCTGCAAGGCCTGACGATGATGAACGCGCCTTACTACACGCAGGATTTCGTCAAGGGCGTGGTTCTGGTCGTCGCCCTTGTCTTCACCTTTGCGCTTTCGGGCAGGGGCAGGAGGTAGCTTTCGACCGGAACAGGATTTTGGGTTCAACAAGAGTGGAGGAAAACAAAGTGAGCATTACAAGAAGACTTCTGGGGAAGGTGGCGCTCGGATTGGCCGGCGCAACCATGCTGATGCAGGTCCCGGCTTTTGCCGCGGACAAGCCGGCGCCTTTCGACAAGCCCGGCGTCAAGATCGCGCTGGTGCGTTATCTCTCGACCGGCGACTTCTTCCAGGCCTATCTGTCGGGCGTCGAGGCGCAGTCGAAGGCGCTCGGCATCGACCTGCGTGTCCTCGACAGCCGCCAGGATGCCGCCCTTCAGTCCGACATGGTCGATCAGGCCATCGCGCTTGGCGTGCAGGGCATCATCATCCAGCACGGCCTGACGGAATCGATGAAGGACGCCGCCCAGCGTGCGGTCGACGCCGGCATCAAGGTGGTGGCGTTCGACGTCAATGTCGAGAATCCCAAGATCCCGCAGATCGAACAGTCCGACCGCGACTTGGCGCGCCTCGCCCTCGAGCAGGCGGTCAAGGACAATGGCGAAAGCTGGAATGCCGGCTATGTCTATGTCGCCGGCATCGCGCCGCTCGACCGCCGCAACGAGACCTGGGTCGACGTCAAGAAGAAGTATGCCGGCATCAAGGAAGTCGCGATGTTCGGCACGCTCGACAATCCGATTGCCAACTCAGTCGCCAACCAGGCGCGTTCGGTGCTGACGGCGCATCCCGACATCAAGGTGATGTTTGCTCCCTATGACGAATTTGCCAAGGGCGTGAAGATCGCCGTCGACGAAGCGGGCTTGAACAAGGGCATCAAGATCTATTCGGCCGATATCTCGACGTCCGATATCGCTGCGATGCGTGAGCCCGACAGCGCCTGGGCCGCGACCGCCGCGACCAATCCGGCTGTCGTCGGCCAGGTCTCGGTGCGTGCGCTGGCGCAGTTGCTGGCCGGTGAAGACCCCGGCCACAACGTCGTCGTGCCGCCGACGCTGATCACCCAGAAGGACCTCATCGACAAGGACATCAAGAACATGGAGGACCTGTCGGCCAAGCTGCCGCAGTTCGCCCATGCCGATGTCGCGATGCCGGCCTGGATGCCGAACCCGAACGCGAAGTAGGTTTCGTTATCGAAGGCCGCCTGCAGCCGCTTGCTGCAGGCGGCCTTTTGCTGAATATCTGCAGCCGGCGCCAGGCTCCGGCCCAAGGTACGGTGCTTATATGGAAGTCCAGGCGGCAATCGAGGAAGACCTGTCCGGCGCCGTCGCCGGAACCTTGTTTCGATGCCCGCAGTGACGAGGCTGATTCGAGGCTGGGAACCAGGGCCTGGAAACACATTCTAGAGTTGCTGTAGCAGGGGTTTCGCGGCGGCCGAAGGATGCTGGTCGTTCCAGAAGTCGAGCACAGTCGAGATTATTGCCTCCGGCGCGTCTTCCTGAACGAGATGTTTGGCATTTGGAACCGTGATGAACGGCGCACCGGGAATGCGGCGCGCGAGTTCTCGCCCGTCGTCGAGCGGAATCCACTCGTCGTCTTCACCCCACAGGATCGTCACAGGGCAACGTATCTCGTCGTATCGCCACTCGACCTCTCGACTGTACTTGTCGTCCATCTGTGCGATCTGACGCCAAAAAGCCTTCTGTCCCTCGTCTCCAAGCCATGGCTGCAGATAGAGCTGCATTTCGTCCGCGCGCAATGCGTTCGCGACAGCGCCGCCAATATAGGCGCGAAGCATGGCTTCATGGATATAGGCGGGCAGACTGGCAAACGCTTTCTCGTGTTCTTTTGCCGCTTGAACCAAGGGCGATCCCTGAGGGCTGATCGCGACCGGATCAATCAGCACCAGAGAGCGATAATCGAGCCCATTGAGCAGGTGGCCGCGCAACGCGACGGAGCCGCCGAAGTCATGCGCCACGATGTCTGGCCACTCCAGCTCCCAGTGAGCGTAGAGCGCCGCGAACAACTCGTTTTGAATGCCGCGCGACACGTCCGCGTCGGGCTTGGCGGATTGCCCGTAGCCGAGCATGTCAAAATAGTAGATCCGGCGCCGCTGCCCGAGCCAAGCTGCAATGCGCCGCCATTCCACCGACGAGAACGGGGTACCATGAAGCAAGACCGCCGGCGGGCCGTCGCCGATCGCTCCCCATGCGATCGGGTGACCCGAAAAAATAAAGCGTTCGGGCAGGGACCAGTCATCGGTTGGCATGAGGGAACTCCCGGCAACAATTTAGCTGCTTGACCTTGCTCGATCTCAATGGTCGGTCGGGTCGAAAGTTCCCAACCGCCCCTTCTCGAGCAAGCTTCGGAGTTGCACCGCACCTTTCGTCTGGACGGATCTCTACGTCAGCGCAGCGCTGCCGCGATATTCCCGCCGTCGACCGTCGTCACATCGGCGGTGGTGCGGTCGGCCAGCGCGTGATGCAGGAAGGCCTGCGCCACGTCCTGCGCCGTCACTTCCTGGCCGAGCAGATTGCCGGACATGTAGTCCTTCTCCGACACGCCCCGCGCGCCCGAACGGCTGGCAATCATGGCGTCGGTCAGAAGCCCCGAGCGGATGCGGTCGGCGTTGACGGCGTTGGAGCGGATGCCATGCGCGCCATAGTCAAGCGCGTACTGCCTGGACAGGAACAGTGTCGCCGCCTTCGGCACGCCATAGGCGCCGAACTTCGGGCCGGGGTTGACCGCCTGTTTGGAGGTGTTGAACAAAAGCACGCCGCCTGTGCCCTGCTCGAGCATGATGCGCACCGCATTCTGCGCCACCGATTGGTGGGCGAAGAAATTGAGCTCGAAACTCTTGCGCAGGAGCGCGTCGTCGAGCTCACCGATGCGACCTTCCCAGGCGGCGCCGGCATTGGAAACCAGGATGTCGACACCGCCGAACACGGCAACCGCTCTGTCGAAGGCGGCACGCACCTGCGCCGGGTCGGTGATGTCGGCGGCGACGCCGATCGAATTGTTGCCGGCCTTCTTCGCCGCGTCGGCAGCCTTTTCGGCGTCGAGATCGACGACGACGGCATGGGCGCCATTGTCGGCGAACAATTTGGCTGTCGCTGCACCGATCGCGCCGGCGCCGCCGGTGATC
>NZ_RZPH01000249.1:0-6465 GCF_004022825.1 Mesorhizobium sp. M7A.F.Ca.CA.004.04.2.1 | reverse complement strand
GTTCCGAGCGCAGCGGCCAGTACGTCGGCGAGGCCGCGTCCGGCGCTGCCGTCCTCATCAAGGCGCGGATTGTAGATGGTGATCTCGAGGCCGACTGCCTTGCCGCTCGCCAAGGCAAGCCGGAGCGCGGCCGTTAACTCGTCCCACGACAACCCGCCTGGCACGCGAAAATCGACAGCCGGCATGATGACATCGTCGAGACAGTCGGCGTCGAGATGGATGAAGAAGCCGTCCAATTCCGCTCTCGTCAGGTGATCGACCGCTTCGCGTGCGGCGGCCTCGATGCCCGTCGCGCGCACAGCGGGAAGGTCAAGCACCTTGAGCTCCTCGGGGAGCGGCTGGCTTCCGTACTCCTCCTGATCCTTGTGATCGCGATACGCGAAGGCGACAGCGTCTTCAGGGCGGACCAGAGGACCGCGACCTTCGATGTCGGTCAGAAGCGAGGGACCGTAGCCGGTGACGAAGGCGAGGTCCATCGAGGCACCCTCACCATTGGGTTCCGCCTCTGGCTGGAAGAAATCGGCGTTGCCGTCAATGAAGAGCAAGCCGTAGCGGCCGCGCCGTCGAAACGCGAGCGCCGAGCCCAGCACGATCGTGCAATCGCCGCCCAGCACCACTGGAAACCCGCCTGCGTCAAGCACCGCTTCCACGGCGTCGGCGAGCTTGGGCGACCACTGCGCAATTGCCCTGGCGTTCAGGGTGCCTGTCTCGGAATCGGGCGTCGGGTCCTTCGCAGGCACAGCCAGCCGCCCGGCGCGGCGCGCCTGGATGCGCTCCGCAAGGCCAAGGTCCAGGAGCCGGCCAGGCAAGCGCTCCACACCGTCGGTCGCCAGGCCCAGCGTGGAGGGGGCTTCGAGAATCGCATAATGGCTCGACATAGGCGCCTCCGCTTCGAGCGCTCAACATCGTTCGTCCCTACCGAAACAGGATCACAGTTGCGTTTTGAGCTTGTTCGATAACGGTAGCCGCCGCTCCTCGTTCCCTCTCAGCCGCCTTTCCGCTTTCGGTCATGCCGTATTTATGAGTTAACGGCCTAGCGAAAGCCCTGGATCAACTCGAAGGCGAGCGAACCGCCTCCGTGGCGTCCAGAGCCTGCTTCAGGCGCGAGTCGCGGTCGTAGACGTCGCCGAAATATTCGACCTTGCCGGACAGATCAGGCCAGGCGGTGAAATAGGCGACATAGACCGGGATGGTGCGTGTCACATTCTCGGTCGAGTGGCCGTGCTTCAGCTTCTCGGCGATATAGTCCACGGAGGTGCCAAGCACCGCCGCCGCCATGCCGCGCGGGTCCTGCAGCCGCACGCAGCCATGGCTGAGCGCGCGCATATCACGCTGGAAGAATGATTTCTGCGGCGTGTCGTGCATGTAGATCGCGTGCTTGTTGGGGAACAGGATCTTCAACTCGCCCAGCGCGTTGGCCTCGCTCGGCTGCTGGCGCACGCTGTAGGGGATGTTCGCGCCATAGGCGCCCCAGTTGACCGCCGACGAAGGAATGCGCTTGCCGCGCGAATCCGTCACCTCATAGCCGGACCGGTCGAGATAGCCCGGATCGTTGCGCAATCTCGGCAGCATCTCGTTGACGATGATCGATTGCGGCACGCCCCAATAGGGATGGAAATCGACCTGCTTGATCTGGTCGTAGAAGAAGGAGGTCTGGTTGGTGGTCCGGCCAACGACGACACGCGTCTTGAGCTTTTCCTCGCCATTGTCGATGTAGCTCGCGGTGAAGGCCGGCTGGTTGATGAAGACGCGCGGGCTGCCGAGATCGGAGGGCAGCCAGCGCAGTTCCTCGAGCGCCACTTCCACCTTCAGCAGCTTGTCGGCCTTGGATGTTCCGGCCAGCGTCGCGACGGTGCGCGGGCCGATGACGCCGTCGCCCTTCATGCCTGCCTTTTGCTGCACGGCCTTGATGACCGGGACCAGTTCCGGATCATAGACTTCGCTGGTGGCCAGCCTGGACAGGATCTCGCCATAGGCGCCGCCCATCTCGTCATCGAGATTGCGCGCGATCAAGGTCAGGAGCTTCGGCAGTTCGGGGCTGGTTCCGCCCGGCTTCAGCAACAGTTTGGGGTCGACGACGATTTCGTTTTCCGCACTGGCCTGCAGAGATTCGAGTTCGACGCGCAGCGCCTGGTATTCCGCATTCTGCGGATGCCGCGATTCGAGATAGGTGCGCACTTGCTGGGTATGCGCCAGCGTCCTCAGCACGCCTTGCAAGTCGAGCGGCTTGGCCGGGAAATCATAGTAGCCGGTCATGCGGTTGGGATCGACGCGGCCGTTCTGGGCGTCGTGGGCATAGCGCAGCACACGCGCGGAAAGCGCCATCTCGAAACGGACGAGCTCTTTCAGTTGCGCATTGGCGTCAGTCGTCGATGCGCCGGCAGCGGGCACTTCGACCGTATAGTCGGCGGGCGTGAGGCCATAGCTTGAAGCCTCGCCAAGCACCCGAACCGCATCCTGCGCGCGGCTGTTGAGGCTGGTTCCGCTTATCCAGATGAAATCCGGATTGGCCGAGTAATACGCGATCAGCGCCTTGGCGATGTCGGGCTCGGCTAAGAGTTCGTAGTCAGCCAAGCTGGCAACCGCTTCACGAAACGCAGCGCCCGTTGCCGACGGCACGAAAGCCGCATCCTGTGGCGCCGCCGGCTCTGGCGTCGGGGCCAGCGCCGAGAAGTCGACGCGAACCAGCCGGTCCGCCTTGTAGGTGTAATAGGATGGGCTGCTGATTCTCGCGCCGCCACCGCCACCGCTGGCCGGAGCCTTCGGCTTTGGCTTGTGCTTCGGTGGCGGGGGCGGAAACTCGCCTTTCGGCGCGTGCTTTACGCCGCCGCCGAAAAGCATGTCGAACAGCCCCTGCGCGCCTGCCTGGGGTACACCGAAAGCCAGCGTTGCCGCGATCGCCACCAGCGGCATCACGGTTGCTTTGTTTCCGAGGAATTTCATGAATCACCCGCTCCGGCCGCAACCGGTTCCCGTTCCGCACGCTAGATCGTCCCGCTCACCGCATGGCGGATGTAAGGCGCGACTATACTGATTCATACCGATTTCGTTAAGCTTTCATAAATTTTGGAAAGCCTGTTGCAGAACGGTTTCACAAGATCGTGACGGCTGGAGCGGAGGGTTGTTCCGCCCCAGCCGGAAATCTCTCGGGATCAGGCGTTGGCGCCGCCATCGATGGTCAGGGCAGCGCCGGTGACGAAGCGGCCTTCAGGGCCTGCAAGCCAGGCGACCATGCCGGCAATGTCATCGGCCTTGCCGAAACGCGGTGTTGCCATTTTCCGGCGCTGATGCTCGGCATGCGGGCCGTCGGCCGGGTTCATGTCGGTGTCGGTCGAACCGGGATGGACGACGTTGGCGGTGATGCCGCGCGGGCCGAGGTCGCGCGCCAGCGCCCTGGTCAGGCCGACCAGCGCCGCCTTGCTGGCCGAATAGGCCGTGAGGCTGCCGTCGGTCGCCCTCTCGGCAAGGTTGCTGCCGATCGAGATGATGCTGCCGCCCTCACCCATATGCACGGCCGCCGCCTTCGAGGCGATGAATGGAGCCCGGAGATTGACCTCCATGGTCTCGTCGAAATCTGCGAGCGACAGCGTGTCGATGGGGGCGGCCCGCCAGATGCCGGCGCTGTTGACCAGGATGTCGAGCCGGCCGAAGGCGGTCACTGCGTCATCGACGGCCTTGTCTATGGCCACCGCATCGCGGTTGTCGGCCTTGATCGCGATGGCGCGGCCGCCCTTGGCCTCGATTTCGGCGACAACCGAGCGGGCCTGCTCCTCGCCATGCACATAAGTTAGCGCGACACTGGCGCCGTCGGCCGCGAGCCGTCGCGCAATCGCCGCACCGATGCCGCGACTGCCGCCGGTGACGAGCGCGGCCTTGCCGCCCAGTTGGTTGGATGACATCGATTTCTCCTTTTGTAACGATCGATACATAAATACCTGTCAGCCTTGCCCGTCGGCGTCAACTTAATTATGTATCGATCAACACAGAAAAGAGCATCATGCCGGAACGAGGCCGCCCCCGCACTTTCGATCGAACCGCAGCCCTGCGCCGCGCGATGGAGGTGTTCTGGGCCCGTGGTTACGAAGGCGCGTCGATGAGCGAGCTGACCGCCGCCATGGGCATCAACTCGCCCAGCCTCTACGCTGCCTTCGGCAGCAAGGAGGCGCTGTTCCTGGAGGCGACGGATTTTTACTCGCACACCGAGGGTGCCGACATCTGGCTGGCGCTGGAGGAAGCTCCGACTGCGCGGCAGGCGATCGAACAATTCCTGAGCCTGACGGCGAGGGCCTATGCGCAGAGCGATCGTCCGCAGGGCTGCCTGATCACGCTGGGCGCACTGCATCAGGATTCGAGCCGCGGCGCCATCTGCGACGACCTGCGCCGTCGTCGCGCCGAAAACCACACCGCACTGCAGAAGCGTCTGGAGCGCGGCGTTGCCGAAGGCGAATTGCCGGCGGATTTCGATGCGAGCGCCGCCGCGACCTTCTTCGCCACGGTCCAGCACGGCATGTCGATCCAGGCGCGCGACGGCGCCTCGCATAATGCCCTGCTGGCGACGGTAGCCGGGGCCATGGCGGCCTGGAGGACGCTGGCCGGCGGCAGCGCGGCGTGACAAACGCCGGCTGGTGTGCTCGAAATCCGCCAGCAAGGCGGGAGGGATGAGAGCGTGAAAAAGGGTTATCGCGAGCTGCTGGACGAGGCGAACGCCGTGATCGAGGTGGTTTCGCCGGAGGAGGCGGCCGGGCTGATCGACGATGAAGACACCATCTTCGTCGATCTGCGCGATCCACGCGAAGTGGAACGCGACGGCAAGATTCCCGGCGCCAAGCATGTCACGCGCGGCATGCTGGAGTTCTGGATCGACCCCGAAAGCCCTTACCACAAGCCCTTCTTCGCCTCGGGCAAGAACTTCGTGTTCTTCTGCGCCGGCGGCTGGCGCTCGGCGCTGGCCACAAAGACGGCGCAGGACATGGGGCTTTCGCCGGTCAAGCACATCCTTGGCGGCTACACCGCCTGGAAGGCCGCCGGACTGCCGGTCGAACCCGGCGAGAAGAAGAAATAATCTCGACCGCCGCTCAGTGCAGCAGCAATGGCTCGCGATTCGCCACGAAGCCAACCGCGCGTTCGACCACGCCCTTGTCGGCGAGAATGCGGCGGTGGCCGAGCCCGTCGGCCCAGTAGAGCCGCACATGGCCGCCGGCGCCGGCATAGCGCCTTGCATGATCGGCCGAGACTTCGCGGTCGTCCTGCGCATGGATGACCAGGGTCGGCACCGGCGCCTGGGCGAGCTGACGGTCGCCGGTGAATTCGTGCAGGGGGCGGCCGGAAAGATGCTCGACCCGGTCCGCCATGGCGGCTTGCGAGCGCGGGCCGACATTGAGCATGCGGCTGAAGTCGGCAAAGATCGCCGGCAGGGAACTTGGCGCCGCGATCAGCACCAGGCGTCCGGCCGCCAGTGGCGGGATGTTCTTGACCGAACCGGCGATGGCGTTGGCGGCGACGGCGCCGCCGAAGGAATGGCCGACCGCTGCCACGAAGGGGCCGAACCACTCGCCGGCAACCCGCACCGCATCCACCGCATTGACCATGTTCAAGCGCCGGCCCTGCGACTGGCCGTGGCCGGGCAGGTCAAGCGAAACGACCCGGTGGCCGGCGGCGCGATAGCCTTCGATCAAGGCGCGCATATATTCGGTGCGCGAGCGCCAGCCATGGACGACGAGCACCGTGCCGGCGGCCGCCCTGCCCGGCTCCGGGCGGAACTCGTGCACCATGACGCAGCCGGTCGCGGTCTTCAGCCGGTGATGACGCGCCTCGGTCATGAACCCGGCCGCACGGTCGACAGCACGGCGCTCGCCATCGCTGAGCGCCTTGACATTCGGGGTGCGGCAGAACAATTCGAACGCCGCGCGTCCGCTAAGCCGCGGCGCGACACGCTCTGCCGCACCGAACACGCCCCGGATGACCTTCAGCCCGAATGATGCCATAGTGAAAATCCATCCATACGTTCAAGCATGAACATAATAGTTCAAAGATGAACAATAAACAAGAGCTGCCTTGGGATAACCCGCGTTTCCGCAACTGGGTCGCGGTGGCGCGCGCCTGCCATGTGCTGGAGCGCACGCTGGCGGTGAAGCTTGCGCCGCTCGATTTGAAACCGGCGCAGCTCGACGTGCTGATGAACCTCTATCGCCACCCCGGCATGTCGCAGCACGATCTTGCCCGCAAGCTGCTCGTCGGCCGTTCCAACATCACCATGCTTTTGCCGCAGCTGGAAGCGCGTGGCCTGCTGCGCCGCGAAGGCGACGAGAAGGACAAGCGCATCCTGCGGCTCGCGCTCACCGAGGCCGGCGAGGCGCTGTTGATGCAGGCGCTGAAAGTGCACATGGCGCTGATAGAGAAGGCGATGAGCCAGTCTACGCCGGAACAATGCGACATGATCGGCGAGCAGATGCGCAAGATCTATGA
>NZ_RZPH01000248.1:0-6474 GCF_004022825.1 Mesorhizobium sp. M7A.F.Ca.CA.004.04.2.1 | reverse complement strand
GTCCCCACCACCATTTGTTGTCGAGAAACCAGTCGACGGTCTTGGCGAGGCCGCTGTCGAAATTCTCATTGGGCGCCCAGCCCAGGTCTCGGCCTATCTTCGAGGCGTCGATGGCATAGCGGCGATCGTGACCGGGGCGGTCGGTGACGAAGGAAATCAGGTCGCGATAGCTCTTGCCCCCTGCCCGCGGCCGCCTGCCGTCGAGCAGATCGCAGATCGTCTCGACGACGCCAAGGTTGGTCCGCTCGGAATTGCCGCCGACATTGTAGCTTTCGCCCGGCAGTCCCCTGGTCGCGACAAGTTCCAGCGCGCGCGCGTGATCCTCGACGAACAGCCAGTCGCGCACATTGGCGCCGGCGCCATAGACCGGCAGCGGCTTTTCATCGAGCGCATTGAGGATGACCAGCGGGATCAGCTTTTCGGGAAAGTGATAGGGTCCGTAATTGTTCGAGCAATTGGAAAGCACGACCGGCAGGCCATAGGTTTCGTGCCAGGCCCGCACCAGATGATCCGAGGCCGCCTTCGAGGCGGAATAGGGCGAGGATGGCGCGTAGGGCGTTTCCTCGACGAACATGCCGCCGTCGAAGGGAAGATCGCCGAACACCTCGTCGGTCGAGACATGATGGAAGCGGAAATGGCTCTTCCGGTCTTCGGGCAGGCCGCGCCAATATTCCAGCGCGGCATTGAGCATCTTGTAGGTGCCGACGATGTTGGTCTCGATAAAGGTGCCCGGCCCATCGATCGAGCGGTCGACATGGCTCTCGGCGGCAAGGTTCATGACGATGTCGATATCGTCGCGCCGGAGGATGTCGAGCACAGCCTTTTCGTCGCAGATGTCGGCCTGCGCGAAGCGATAATTGTGTGCGTTCTCGATCGGCCGCAGCGAGGCCAGGTTTCCCGCATAGGTTAGCTTGTCGAGATTGGTCACCCGATAGGCCGGGTTGGCGCATAGATGCCGGCACACCGCCGAACCGATAAAGCCAGCACCGCCCGTCACCAGAAAATTCATGCCGCTGTCCTCACGCAACCCATCAGGCGAACACCTCGGCGGCGGCCAGCAGCGGCGCCTTGAGGTCCTTGTCCGAGAGCTGGAACCCGCCGGCCAATGACGGCCATTCGATGCCGATGGCGGGATCGTCGAAACGGACCGACCGATCATGCGCCTGCGAATAGGTGTCGGTCACCTTATACAGGACCTCGGTGTCAGGCACGAGCGTCACGAAACCGTGCGCGAAGCCTTTCGGCACCAGAATCTGGTTGCCCTTTTCGGCCGACACTTCGAGAGCGACCCATTTTCCGAAGGTTTTCGAACCGCGGCGAATGTCGACCGCGACATCGAGAATGCTGCCCCGGATGACGCGCAGCAGCTTGTCCTGGGCGCGCGGCGCAAGCTGATAGTGAAGCCCTCGCAAGACGCCCGCCGCGGCGGAATAGGAATGATTGTCCTGCACGAAAGCCAGGTCTATGCCGGCCTGCGAAAAGCGCTCGGCATTGTAGGTTTCCACGAAGAAGCCGCGCGCGTCGCCATGTCGCTTCGGCACGATTTCCAGCACGCCATCGATGCCAAGGGGCCTGACCTCCAACACCTAGCCCTCCGACAGGTCGACGACACGCCGGCGCAGATAGGCGGCATATTCATTCTTGCCCAGGTGATCGGCGCGACGCAGAACCTGGTCCACTGTCAGCCAACCCTGTTCAAAGGCGATCTCTTCGGGACAAGCGACCTTGATGCCCTGGCGGTGCTCGATGGTGCGCACGAATGATGAGGCCTCATGCAGGCTGTCATGCGTGCCGGTGTCGAGCCAGGCATAGCCGCGCCCCAACCGATGCACATGCAACTGGCCGCGCTCGAGGTAGACGTTGTTGACCGCCGTGATCTCGAGTTCGCCACGCGCCGAGGGACGGATGGCAGGGGCGATGTCGACGACGTCGTTGTCATAGAAGTAAAGACCGGTGACCGCCCAGTTGGATTTCGGCACCTGCGGCTTTTCCTCGATCGTCAGCGCCGTTCCCGTGGCCTTGTCGAAGGAAACCACGCCATAACGCTGGGGATCCTCGACATGATAGGCGAACACCGAAGCGCCCTTTTCGCGCGAGGCAGCGTCGCGGCAAAGCTGCGACAGCCCGTCGCCGAAATAGATGTTGTCGCCGAGGATCATCGACACGTTGTCCTTGCCGATGAAATTGCGGCCGATGATGAAGGCCTCCGCCAGCCCGTTGGGCTGCGGTTGCTCGGCATAGGACAGGTCGAGGCCGAACTCCGATCCATCGCCAAGCAGATCGCGAAAAACGGGCAGGTCACGCGGCGTCGAAATGATCAGAATTTCACGGATACCCGCGAGCATCAGAACGCTCAGCGGATAATAGATCATCGGCTTGTCGTATATCGGCAGAATTTGCTTAGAGACTGCTAATGTTAGTGGATAAAGACGCGTTCCACTGCCTCCAGCAAGGATAATTCCTTTCAAGAAGCTCTCCTTGACATGCCTGAACCCCCCGGCCCCAGCCGACCGTGCTTAGGTTCCATGCAATGGCTTGTCAATCTCGGCGTTCGGCAAACGTCTGGGTCACGATCCAGCGCCAATCCATCGCCAATTCCAGGCGACGCATTGCTATCGTCTTGCCAGAGCCGGCCTGACGGGAACAAGCAGATTGTCATCATGGGCCTCGGTCGACTCGCCTCTCTGGCTTAACCGCCCAGCGAATCCCTTGTGAAAGATGATGCCATTCATATAGGCGAAAGTCATCGCAAGCGCCGCCGTTCGCATGGGATAATCGACCAGGGAATGAACGAGCAGAAACGATACTGAGAGAAACGCCATTTTCTGCAGCGGATCTCGCCGTGCCGCCAGGGAAAACGCAAAAAGCAATATCGAGTAGGCCGCGACCAGAAAGACAACAGGCGCGCCACCTTCAAGCGCCAATTCCAGATAATCATTGTGGGCGTGATTGACGTAGGGCTTGAAGATCATCTCCCCCTTTTCGTAAATCTGGTAGACTTTCGGAAAACTCCCAAAGCCGACGCCCGTCGCCCAGTTCTCTTCAATTCCCGCGATCGTGGTGCGTGCAAATTCGGCCCGTCCAAAGGCCGGGTCAACCACTTCCGCATCGATCTTCGTCCACGCCCCGATCGTGTAGAGCGAAAGTCCGATGAAGACAGCGGGTATTCCATACCCGCCCAGCCTCGAGCGCGCGGACAGAAAGACGACCGATATTATGGTGATCGCCAGCCCTATCAGAATACCGGCGCGCGAACCGGCGGCCAGAAGCAGCAGCAGCAGCGTTATCAAACCGAGCGACCCGGACAGAAGGTGCCCGCGAAACAGGCCGTAGTAGACGACGAAGGGGATGGAGACGAAGAGCAAAGCTGAAAAGTGGTTCTGGTTGGCAAACAGTCCCGCATTGATCGTGAACGGCAGCAAACCCTGTATGGCAACCGTATCGGAGAGCGAATACTGGATCGCCGCAGCCAATCCGTTACAGATGACACCCATCAAAAAGAAGGGCAGGAGGCCGTAGACCTGATCTGGGCGCAAGCGGGTGACGCTCAGAAAGAATGCAGCCATCGCCACGAAGTACAACAGACACTCGATCGTGCGTCCCACGCCGACACTGACGAAACGCAGCCCGGTTTCACCGCTCAGCCATGGATTTGCAAGTAAAACCTCAGGCCGCAATCCGCTCAACAGGGCGGCGGGCAACGGCACGATTTGGAAACAGAACACGGCAAGGCCCAGAGCAAGCAACCACAGGGCCGAGCGAGGGATGCCGTGCTCAGACGGCCTTGAAAAGATGGCCGCGGCCGCGACAATCGCCGCCACCTCGATCACCGCCTCGGTGTAGAGACCGCTCGCGGTGCCGCCGCCAATCAGCACTGACAGGAAAAGAACCGACCCAAGCAGATATTTTTCCCATTCCGTGGACCGGGCTGACCGCTCTCTCAAGATGAAACTCTTTCGATGCTCAATTTGTGCATGACCAACGTGCCAACGTATCGAAATCGCCAGCTCTCAGCGATGGCAGCTGTTTCCAGCCGCAACACTTGCATGGGACACGCGCCTGGTCCGATCGCGAAATCCAGACTCAACTGCCGCCGATTGAATGTGCCCTCCGGAATGTTGAACCGAGCTATTTCTCCCGCCGGATCCGCGCATCTGATGGACCAGAACAACTGCTTGGGCAGCTTCAGGTTTCTCGCGGAGGCGATCAGGGAAATCCTGTAGGAGCCGGGAGGCAGTTCGACATATTGCTGGAGCGCGGCGTTCTTCACCGGCGTATTCAGAAACCGGACAGTCGCTCCGCTATCGCTTTCGCCGACGTCGCGCGCCCCGGCAAAGGTAATTTCCAGACCGGAGCGGTCGCGAACCTGCCAGTCGAATGGCTTGTCGCTGAGGATCTGTTCAAAGCCGCCGTTGAAGATGTATCCGGCCAGTGTCCGCTCCTGATCGGTCATACTGAACAGGAACAGCCGATAGGCCGCCTCGTATTCCTTCTGCCGGATGTACCCGTTGATTACGGCAGACAATTCCTTCGACGTCGGTTGTGAGCTCGATCCGGTAAGGTCCAGCAACAGTTGATTTGCGACGCGCAGGCCCCGCGGATCCTTACCAAGGGCGGAGAAAAGATTGGACCTCCACGGTGCCTCGATCCTTAAGGCTGCCAGGACAGCCTGATATCCGTCCGGGTTTGCAAGAATAGCCGGCAAGCCCGCCGCAATGACTGGAAATGTGTCCGGCCACCGGCGCAGCAACGTGTCGATCTCGGCGACGGCCTTTGACAGGTCGCCCATCTCGATCGAGCGATCGATCGATCTCTGAAGCGAATGGATTTCAGTCTTGGACAGCTTTCGAGCCTGGTCGAAGAGTTCAAAAGCCTCGTCTTTCTCGCCTTGTCGATACTCAATCTCGCCTATCAGGCTGTAGAGCCGGGCGTCCGCGACGTTGAAACGAAGCGCGCCCCTCGCCTTTGCTGCCAAGACGTCGAGATCAACACCGTCGCCTGTTTCGCTCAGCCGACCGGCAATTTCGCCTATCAAGGCATCTATATTCAACGGATCGAGCGCAAGCGAGACGGCCGGCGTTTCCGACTCAAGAAGCCGACTTAGCCCTATCGACGAAACCGCCAACACCAGAACGGAGGCGACGAACCAAACGCCTGAACGCCGGAGATTTCGCGTGAGCGGGCTCGCCTGCTCCGTCATCGACTTTGCCCTCAATTTTCGGGGTACTCGCGCCATAGTCGTAGTACTGATAGTTCATGTATTTATAGGCGTAATTGTAATCGAACTTGTTGACCGTGAATTTCGACATCGCCGCTCCGATCACGTTCGCACCGGCTGAGCGCAGACGCTTGAGTGCCGTTTTGGCTGACTTGCGTGTGACCTGATTGGTCGAAACGACCATCAATGTGCCTTCGGCAAGCCGGCTGAGGATTGGTGCATCGGAAAGACCGACGACCGGCGGGGCGTCGATGATGACCAGATCGAAGCGTTTGCCGAGATTGGTCAAGATCAACGCCATCTTCGGCGACGAGAGCAGGTCGGCCGGATTCGGCGGAATCGTTCCGGACGTCAGCACGGTGACATTAGGGTATTTCGTCGGTCTGAAAATGCCCGGCAGATCGTCCTTGCGAACGGTATTAGTCAGCAGGTTGCTCAACCCGATCGCATTGTCGAGGCCGAACAGCCGGTGCAGGTTGGGTTTGCGGAGATCGCCGTCGACAAGCAGAACCCTTGCGCCGAGTGCCGCGAAATCCTGGCCAAGCTTGAACGACGTGGTCGACTTGCCTTCCGACGGTTCCGAACTGGTCACCAGCAGCGATCGCGGCGCGCCCTCCGCACCGGAGAACTGCAGCGATGTCCGCAGCGAACGATAGGCCTCGGAGAGCCCGGATTTTTGATCGGCGATGCTGGCTATGAGTTCGCGGTCACCGACAAGCGGCAGGATGCCGAGCATCGCCAGCCCCAGCTCTTTCTCGATCTGCTCCGGGTTGGTGAAAGTGTTGTTCAGCAACTCGATGATGTAGATGATCGATGCAGCCAGGGCCATGAAAAGCGCGAGAGCGACTGCAAGGTTGATGCTCAGACGTGGAGAATAGGGGGCTGTGGGCAGCGAAGCGAAATCGACTATCGCAGCGCTTTGCGTCTTGAGCTCCGAGCTGACGCCGACTTCATTCAGCTTGGCGATAAGGCTGTCATACTGCGACCGGTTGGAGTCGACCTCGCGCTTCAGGATCGTGTATTTGATATTCTTGTCGTTGAAGACGACCTGCTGCCTCTCCATCTCCGCGAGCTTGGACTTGAGATCGGCTTCCTTGTTCTGTGCTTCCTGATATTTCAGCCGCAACGAATCGGTTATCGCCAGCACGCCGTTGTTGTAGATTCGCTGGAGTTCCTTGATCTGCGATTGCAATTGCTGCATTTCCGGAAAACCGGGCTTCAGGATGCCCAATTTCTGCTGATATTGGCTGGTCAGA
>NZ_RZPH01000247.1:0-6511 GCF_004022825.1 Mesorhizobium sp. M7A.F.Ca.CA.004.04.2.1 | reverse complement strand
CCGCTGTTCAGCCGCCGCGGCCTGTTCAGAGCCTGAGCAGCACCATGTCAGCCAAGCACCCCATCATCACCATCACCGGGTCGTCGGGCGCCGGCACGACCTCGGTCAAGCGCATCTTCGATCTGATTTTCCGGCGCGAGAACATCGAGGCCGCTTTCATCGAAGGCGACGCCTTCCACCGCTACGATCGCGCGGCGATGAAGGCAAAGGTGGCCGAGGAGGAAAAGGCCGGCAACCCGAACTTCACCCATTTCAATGCCGCGGCCAACGAACTCGGAATTCTCGAAGAGGTGTTCGCGGAATATGGCCGCCGCGGAACCGGCAAGACCCGCACCTACATTCACGATGAGGAAGAGGAAAAGCAGCACGGCACGCCACCGGGAACCTTTACCGAATGGCGCGAATTCGCTCCCAGCGACCTGCTCTTCTACGAGGGGCTGCACGGCTGTGTCGTCACCGACACGATCAATTTGGCCAAGCATGCGGATCTCAAGATAGGGGTCGTGCCGGTCATCAATCTCGAATGGATCCAGAAGATCCATCGCGACCGTTCGACACGCGGCTATTCCACCGAGGCGGTGATGGACGTGATCCTGCGCCGGATGCCCGACTATGTCCGCTACATCGTCCCGCAATTCTCGCAGACCGCCATCAACTTCCAGCGCGTGCCGATCGTCGACACGTCCAACCCGTTCATCGCGCGCTGGATCCCGACGCCCGACGAATCGATGCTGGTTATCCGCTTCGCCAATCCGCGCGGCATCGATTTTCCGTATCTGCTGTCGATGATCCACGACTCGTTCATGTCGCGGCCAAATTCCATAGTGGTGCCAGGCAACAAGCTCGATCTTGCCATGCAACTGATCCTGACGCCGCTCATCCTGCAATTGATTGAACGCAAGAGCCGTGTGTCGTGAGGAGGATGCAATGACCAGCCAAACAGCACTGAAGCCCGTCACCACAACCGCTCCCGTCTCGGAGCGCGACATGGCGAACGCCATTCGCGCGCTGGCGATGGACAGCGTCCAAAAGGCGAATTCGGGTCACCCTGGCATGCCGATGGGCATGGCCGACGTCGCAACGGTGCTGTTCAACCGCTTCATCAATATCGATCCGTCGAGGCCGGACTGGCCCGACCGTGACCGTTTCGTGCTTTCAGCCGGCCACGGCTCGATGCTGCAATACGCGCTGCATCATCTGCTCGGCTATGAAGACATGCAGATCGAGGAATTGCAGCGATTTCGGCAGTTGGGCAGCCGCACCGCCGGACATCCGGAATATGGCCATGCGCTTGGCGTGGAGACCACCACCGGACCGCTGGGACAGGGCATTTCCACGGCGGTCGGCATGGCGCTGGCGGAACGCATGCTTGCCGCCCGCCACGGTGCCGATCTGGTCGATCATCATACCTATGTCATTGCGGGCGACGGCTGCCTTCAGGAGGGAATCAGTCACGAGGCAATAGACCTCGCTGGTCACCTGAAGCTTTCCCGCCTGATCGTCTTCTGGGACGACAATGCGATTTCCATTGACGGGCCGACCTCCCTCTCCACGTCGATGGACCAGCCGGCGCGCTTCAAGGCCGCCGGCTGGGATGTCCAAAGTGTCGCCGGCCACGACATGGAGGCAGTCGCCGCGGCAATCGAGGCGGCGCGGCGGTCGGATCGGCCATCGCTGATTGCCTGCCGCACAGTGATCGGCATGGGTGCCCCCAATCTCGGCGGTTCGGAGAAGACGCACGGCGCACCGCTGGGTGAAGCAGAGATCGCCGCGACACGCGAAAACATCGGCTGGGCGCACGCACCGTTCGATGTGCCGGATGATATCCTTTTCGCCTGGCGCGAGATTGCCGGTCGCGGCGAAGCGATGCGGCGCGCCTGGGAGCAGCGGCTTGCCGCCTCGCCGCGGCGCGAGGCTTTTGAAAACGCTGTCGCCGCCGAACTGCCTGATACGGTCTTCGAAGCGCTCGACGCCTTTCGTCGCGAACATATCGAGAAGGCAACCAAGGTGGCGACGCGAAAAGCCTCCGAAATGGCGCTGGAGGTCATCAACGGCGCAACGGAGTTGACCGTCGGCGGCTCGGCCGATCTGACGCATTCGAATCTGACGATCACCAAGGGCATGAACCGCATTGCACCGGGTGACTATGCCGGCCGCTACATTCACTACGGCATTCGTGAGCACGGCATGGCGGCCGCCATGAACGGCATCGCGCTGCATGGCGGTTTCGTGCCCTATGGCGGTACGTTCCTGTGCTTCGCCGATTATGCGCGCGGCGCGATGCGGCTCTCGGCGCTCATGGGCCAGCGCGTCATCTATGTGATGACACACGATTCCATCGGCCTCGGCGAGGACGGCCCGACGCACCAGCCGGTCGAGCACCTTGCGATGCTGCGTGCCACGCCTAATCTCAACGTCTTCCGCCCGGCGGATGTCATCGAAACGGCGGAGTGCTGGGAACTCGCGCTAAAGAGCAAGGACCGGCCGAGCGTCCTGGTGCTGTCGCGCCAGAACCTGCCGATGCTGCGTCGGTCGCACAGCGACGAGAACCGCTCCTGCCAGGGCGCTTACATCCTGCGCGAGCCGGCAAAGCACCGCGCCGTCACCCTGATCGCCACCGGCTCGGAAGTCGAGATCGCGGTTGCTGCCGCCGAAAGGCTGGAGACCGAGCATGGCGCCGCCGCCGCCGTCGTGTCGATGCCGTGCTGGGAGCTTTTCGAGGAGCAGGACAGCGCCACCCGCAAGGCCGTCCTCGGCTCGGCGCCGCGCGTCGCGGTCGAAGCGGCAGCCCGGCTGGGCTGGGACCGCTGGATCGGCGAGACCGGCGCTTTCGTCGGCATGACCGGCTTCGGCGCCAGCGCCCCTGCCCCCGACCTCTACCGGCATTTCAACATAACGTCCGAAGCGGTTGCTGCAGCGGCGCTGAAGCTCATCATCTAGGAGGATTCACAATGGCTCGCATCACCCTTCGCCAGCTTCTCGACCATGCCGCCGAGCACGGCTACGGCGTACCGGCATTCAACATCAACAACATGGAACAGGGCCTCGCCATCATGGAAGCGGCCAAGGCCTGCGACGCGCCTGTCATCATCCAGGCTTCGCGTGGCGCCCGATCCTATGCCAACGACATCATGCTGGCCAAGATGATGGAGGCGCTGACCGAAATCCACCCGACCATCCCGCTATGCATCCATCAAGACCACGGCAACAGCGAGGCCACCTGCCTTTCCGCGATCCGCCACGGCTTCACCTCGGTGATGATGGACGGATCCTTGATGGCGGACGCCAAGACGCCGGCCAGCTACGACTACAACGTCGCCATAACCGAACGCGTCGCACGCATGGCGCATTGGGTCGGTGCTTCCGTCGAAGGCGAACTGGGTGTGCTCGGCTCGCTGGAAACCGGTCAAAGCGAGGCAGAGGATGGCCACGGCGCCGAAGGCGCGCTTTCCCACGACCAGTTATTGACCGATCCCGATCAGGCGGTCGACTTTGTGACCGCAACCCAGGTCGACGCGCTGGCGATCGCCTGCGGCACCTCGCACGGCGCCTACAAATTCACCCGCAAGCCGGACGGCGACATCCTGGCCATGCAGGTGATCGAGGCGATCCACGAAAAGCTGCCCAACACGCATCTGGTCATGCACGGCTCTTCCTCGGTGCCGCAGGAGTTGCAGGACATTATCAACAGATACGGCGGCGAGATGCCCCAGACCTTTGGCGTTCCGGTCGAGGAGATAGAGCGCGGCATCCGCTACGGCGTGCGCAAGGTCAACATCGACACCGATTGCCGCATGGCCATGGCCGGGCAGTTCCGCCGCGTCGCGACGGAAGACCCGCGCGAGTTCGATCCCCGTAAATTCCTGAAGCCAGCCATGGATGCCTTGCGCGACCTTTGCCGGGACCGGTTCGAGCGTTTCGGTACGGCGTCCAACGCCTCGAAGATCAAGGTCATCGCCATGGACGAGATGGCGAAACGTTACGCCGCGGGAAAGCTCGATCCCCATATCGCCACCGCGAAAGCCGCCTGAGCAACAAACAGGAGACCTGTCATGAACAAGATCGACATACTGCCAGCGGGAACGCTCAAGGAAGGCAAGGAACGCTACAAGTCAGGGGTCATCCCCTACAAGAAGATGGGCTACTGGGAGCCGGACTACAGGCCCAAGGAGACCGATCTGATCGCCATGTTCCGGATCACGCCGCAGCCGGGCGTCGACCACGAGGAGGCGGCGGCGGCCATCGCCGGTGAATCCTCCACCGCGACGTGGACCGTGGTGTGGACCGACCGACTGACGGCCTGCGAGCTCTATCGCGCCAAGGCGTTCAGATCCGAGCCGGTGCCGAACACCGGTCCCGGAACCAAGACCGAGCAACAGTACTTCGCCTACATCGCCTACGACCTCGACCTGTTCGAGCCGGGCTCGATCGCCAATCTGACCGCATCGATCATCGGCAATGTGTTCGGCTTCAAGGCAGTCAAGGCGCTGCGGCTGGAAGACATGCGTATCCCGGTGGCGTACCTCAAAACCTTCCAGGGGCCGGCGACCGGTATCGTGGTGGAGCGTGAGCGGCTCGACAAGTTCGGCCGGCCGCTGCTCGGCGCGACGACGAAGCCGAAGCTCGGCCTGTCGGGACGCAATTACGGGCGCGTCGTTTACGAAGCGCTGAAGGGCGGCCTCGACTTCGTCAAGGACGACGAGAACATTAACTCGCAGCCCTTCATGCACTGGCGCGACCGCTTCCTCTACTGCATGGAGGCCGTGAACAAGGCGTCGGCCGCCACCGGCGAGGTCAAAGGACATTATCTCAACGTCACCGCCGGCACGATGGAGGAGATGTACGAGCGCGCCGAATTCGCCAAGCAGCTTGGCTCCTGCATCGTCATGATCGACCTCGTCATCGGCTACACGGCGATCCAGTCGATGGCCAAGTGGGCGCGCCGCAACGACATGATCCTGCACCTGCACCGTGCCGGCAACTCGACCTATTCGCGCCAGAAGAACCACGGCATGAATTTCCGCGTCATCTGCAAATGGATGCGCATGGCCGGCGTCGACCACATCCATGCCGGCACGGTGGTCGGCAAGCTGGAAGGCGACCCGCTCATGATCAAGGGATTTTATGACACGCTGCGCGAGGAGCGCACGCCGCAGAACCTCGAAACCGGGCTGTTCTTCGATCAGGAATGGGCCTCGCTCAACAAGGTGATGCCCGTCGCCTCGGGCGGCATCCATGCCGGCCAGATGCACCAGTTGATCCACTATCTCGGCGAGGATGTCATCCTGCAGTTCGGCGGTGGCACGATCGGCCATCCGGACGGCATCCAGGCAGGCGCGACGGCCAATCGCGTCGCCTTGGAAGCGATGATCCTGGCCCGCAACGAGGGGCGCGATTATTTGCGCGAAGGAACCAAGATCCTCGAACAGGCGGCCAGATGGTGCACGCCGCTGAAGGCTGCCCTGGAGACCTGGAAGGACGTCACCTTCAACTACGAATCGACCGACACGGCCGACTTCGTGCCAACCGCAACGCCCAGCTTCTAGACGAAAGGAACCGTCGTCATGATGACCAATCCGGGAAACAAGGTCACACAGGGGCAGTTCTCGTTCCTGCCCGACCTGACCGACGAGCAGATTTCGGCGCAGATCAAATACGCGCTGAAGAACCATTGGGCGGTCAGCGTCGAGTACACGGACGATCCGCATCCGCGAAATACCTATTGGGAAATGTACGGCAACCCGATGTTCGACTTGAAAGATCCGGCGGGCATACTGCTCGAGGTCAACGCTTGCCGGAAAGCGTGTCCGAACATGTATGTGCGGGTAACCGCCTTCGATTCGACCAAGGGCTGGGAAGCGCCGCGCATGTCGTTCATTGTCAACCGGCCGCCCAGCGAACCCGGGTTCCGGCTGCTGCGCCAGGAGCGCGACGGCCGCAGTCAGGGTTATTCGATCGTGCCTTATGCGACCGACAGGCCCGAGGGCGAGCGGAGCTAGCCGAACCATGCTGAACGCGATGACCAAGGACGCTGCCGCACAGGACGCGACGGTTGATCTGCAGGCCGAGTTCGAGGCGTCCAACATCGACGAGGTCATGGACAAGCTCGACCGTGAACTCGTTGGCCTGAAGCCGGTCAAGACCCGCATCCGCGAGATCGCCGCTCTCCTCCTGGTCGACCGGCTTCGCCGCAAGTTCGGGCTGACTTCGGGCGCCCCGACGCTGCACATGAACTTTACGGGAAATCCCGGCACCGGAAAGACCACCGTGGCGCTGAGGATGGCCGAAATCCTGCATCGTCTGGGCTATGTCCGCGAAGGCCACATGGTCGCCGTGACGCGCGACGATCTCGTCGGCCAGTATGTGGGCCACACCGCGCCCAAGACCCGCGAGGTGATCAAGCGTGCCATGGGCGGCGTGCTTTTCATCGACGAGGCCTATTATCTCTACAAGCCCGAGAACGAACGCGACTACGGCCAGGAATCGATCGAAATCCTGCTGCAGTGCATGG
>NZ_RZPH01000246.1:0-6512 GCF_004022825.1 Mesorhizobium sp. M7A.F.Ca.CA.004.04.2.1 | reverse complement strand
GGATTGGTACGGGCTCCGACAACGGAACGTGGATATCCACCTCCTATCTCATCGGAGAAATCATCATGATCCCGCTGACGGATTTCTTCACGCGAGTGTTTTCGTTCCGCAGGTTTCTGCTCGGCAGCACCTGCCTGTTCCTCCTCTTTTCAGTCGCGTGCGCTTTCACGACAAGCCTCGGGCAGATGATCGTCCTCAGGGGTTTTCAGGGCTTCGCCGGCGGCGTGATGATCCCAATGGCATTCACCCGCGTGCTGACGTCCTTGCCACAACGCCAGCAGCCGGTTGGCTTGGCAGCATTTGCGCTCACGGCCACTTTTGGGCCTGCGATCGGACCGACTATCGGCGGTTACCTCACCCAGCACTATGGCTGGGAGTTTATCTTCTTCGTCAATCTCGTGCCGGGAGTCCTGATGCTCGGCCTGCTTTTTCCAACCCTCGAGCGGGAGAGGATGAACCTTTCGCTGTTGAAGGAGGGGGATTGGTATGGCATCGCCTTCATGATTGTTGGGCTTTCCTGCCTCCAGACCGTGCTCGACGAGGGCAACAAGAATGGCTGGTTTGGCTCGCCGCTCATCGTTCATCTATCGATCGTTGCCGTCGTCGCCCTTGCGGTCTTTGTCGCCATAGAGCTGACCGTTGATAGGCCTGCCGTTCAACTGCGGGTGCTCGTCCACCGTAACTTCGCGCTCGGAACCCTAGCCAACATGCTGGTCGGCGTCGCGCTGTTTGGCTCGGTCTATGTGCTCCCGGCCTATCTGAGCCAAGTCCAAGGGTACAATTCCGAGCAGATTGGTATGGTGTTGGCCTGGGTCGGGCTGCCCCAACTGGTAATTATTCCGTTCGTTCCCTGGTTGCAGAAGCATTTGAGCGCACGTGCAATCGTCTGCGCCGGGCTCGCGATCTTTGCAGCGAGCTGTTTCATGAACACGCATCTTAACGTGAATGATGGCAGCGATCAGTTCGTGACCACGAATTTCATCCGTGCATTCGGCCAGGCCATCGTCCTTGCTCCGCTTGCCGGTATTGTGATGGTCGGCATACCTAGCGAACTCTCCGGTGCGGCGTCCGGGGTTCTCAATATGATGCGCAGCCTCGGTGGGGCGCTGGGAACGGCCATGCTGGCAACACTGATCACCAGGCGGGAGCAATTCCATTCCAACATTATCGGGCAGTCTGTCACGCCCTACAGCGAGCCCACCGAGCAGTTCATATCTCGAATGACGGAATACATTATGTCGCGCGGTGTCTCAGACGAGAGTCTAGCACGCCACCAGGCGGAGGCCTTTCTCGGGAAGCTCATCGCGCAGCAGTCCCTGATCATGGCCTTCTCCGACACGTTCTACGTCCTTGGCATCATCTTGCTGGTGGCGGCGGTGGCGGTGCTGTTCACCCGGAGCCGTAGTCCAATGTGACAGGGTGCCGGGAGATCGACCTTCCCGCAGCTTCCGTCGCCGCGGTAGCCCGACAGGCCGAAGACGTCGTCTGGCTAGTGAATTCTCGTGTTGAACTGAAGTCGATTGCCACGGCCCGGAGGCCGACGAGCGTCATCGACGCATCCAGCTGCCTGCCAGTCATCCCTATGAATACTGGAACAGCCAAACCACAGAGCGAGCCGGACTGTACCTTCAGACGACCAGATCGGCCGATCTGACAGCTAATCGCGTGGGTCTCCCCCGACTTACATGCATCTAAAAGGAGTAGAGCAATGAATCCCCAACTGACTGACATCGAACAGGTCCGACGTGCCAAGGCGAGATACTGCCGTTTCGTCGATACCCGAGACCTGGAACAATTCGCCTCCCTTTTAGAGCCGACAGTCGAGGTTCGGGTCTTCAGCACCGAAGGCGAGCTCATCGCAAGCTTCGATGATCGCGAGAGCTATATGGACGCCATGCGGAGCTACATTCAAGGTTCGCACTCGATCCACCAGCTTCACAACGACGAAATCGATCAGATTTCGCAAACGGAGATCACCGCCATTTGGTCGATGGAGGACGTGCTTGTCTTTCCTGGAGCGGCCGCCGGTCTTCCGGCTCGGATCAAGGGCTACGGACATTATCATGAGCTATGGCGACTTGGCCCCTACGGTTGGCGTCTCGCGCGCATGACGCTTCGCCGGACGATCTTCGAAGTCACCAACGCGTAGGAGGCGATCATGGTTGGAAATCCGATTCATGTCGGAATTATCGGAGTGCACCCCGACAATGGCTGGCCGACGATCGCACACAAGGCGGCGGATGAAAGGCTGCTCGAATATCGCGTCACCACCATCAGCAGCAACCGGGTGGAGGTAATAAAGGTTGCAGCCGAGGGATTTGGCATCCCACATGCCGATACGAACGAGACGCTCGTCAATGATCCGGGCGTAGGTGTCGTCGTCGCGGTCACGGTGACGCAGCACAGGGAACTCGCAATCCGATTGCTCGAAGCAGGCAAGATCGTCTTCTGCGAGTGGCCTCCGGAGGCCTACGGTGCCACACGCCTTCAGGAAGTGCCATCGCCGAGCGTGGGCCTGAGTTCCCCGCGTCCCGTCTCCGACTTGAGGAACAACGCCCGCCTCGCACAGACCTTGGACGGCGCGGTTGACCTCCAGAGTCTAATCAATGCGATCGAATGTA
This sequence comes from Mesorhizobium sp. M7A.F.Ca.CA.004.04.2.1, assembly GCF_004022825.1. Classification (NCBI taxonomy): domain Bacteria; kingdom Pseudomonadati; phylum Pseudomonadota; class Alphaproteobacteria; order Hyphomicrobiales; family Phyllobacteriaceae; genus Mesorhizobium; species Mesorhizobium sp. M7A.F.Ca.CA.004.04.2.1. Next base: position 3,891 of record NZ_RZPH01000246.1, on the reverse strand, counting down.
GCGAGGGGGAGGCGGTCGATGTCTGAGACGATGCTGGCGCTTATAATGACGCGAGCGGGCGGACCCGAGGTCATGGAAACGCGCGAGATCGCCCGGCCGCGCATTGCGAACGATACGGATATTCTGGTTCGCGTGATGGCGGCGGGGGTAAATCCGGCCGACTGGCAGAACCGCCGCAATGGCGCGGTGTATGGGACTGGCCCGCGGGACGCATTCACCATCCTCGGCATTGACGGTACTGGGATTATTGAAGAGGTGGGTTCGGCAATCACCCATCTCCGTCCCGGGGACGCCGTCTGGTATGTCGATGGCGGCTATGCCGGCAATTTCGGCAGCTACGCCGAATACAAGGTGCTCAACGGGCATTATGCCGCGCGGAAACCCGTCAGCCTAGGCTTCGTCGAGGCAGCGGCGTTGCCGACGGTGGCGCTCACGGCCTGGGAGGCAGTATTCGAGAAGGCCGATGCCAAGCCGGGTAGCTTCGCCCTGGTGCATGGCGGCGCAGGAGGACTTGGACATATCACTATACAATACCTGCGCAGGCTCGGCGCCCGTATCGCGGCAACCGTCTCAGGCGACGCAAAAGCTGCCTTCGTGCTGTCACTTGGTGCTGAACTGGCGATCCAATATCGCGAGGAGGACGTTGCCGCCGCCTTGCGCCGCTGGACCGGAAAAGCCGGCGCGGATATCGTCTTCGACTTCGTGGGGCACGAGAATTTTGCGCGAAGCTTCGACCACGCCGCGCCGTTCGGCACTCTGGTGAACACCGTCGTCTCGCCATGGCCGAAGGGAAGCAACGATTCAGCGGAATGGAACAATCTCGACGTCCGCTTCGTCAATATCGGACAGCCGCAGATCGCGGGCGATCATCTTCGCCGGCTGAGACAGACCGATGTCTTGCGGCGGGTTGCCGGGATGGTCGATCGCGGCGAGCTGCACCCTCATGTCGACCGGGTGGTGTTGTTCGGCGGTGTTGGCGCGGCACACGAAGCTTTGGAGAACGGCCGTACGATGGGTCGTGTCGTCCTTTCCATTGCTCCGGACCTGGCTGCCTAGCGCCGGCGACCAACCACTGTTCATGTCAGTAAAGATCACACCATGGACATGGGACTTGTTGGAAAGCGCGTCCTCGTGATCGAACCGAGCACCGGGCTCGAGGCGATGGTGGAGGTATTCGCCGCGGAAGGTGAAGCCGCTTTCGTGCAGGGGCGGGACGAAGCCTGCGCGCAGGCCTTGGCCGAGTCGATCTTTGACGCCGGCGGTCGAGTCTAATGCGACCGCGTGCAGCGCTTCATCCGGCGGGGGGGACCGGGGCGCGACGCTGCTCGTCGACTGCGTGAAGCAGTCCGCATCGGCCGCGAGTTCGGGGTGCTTGGCATCACTTTCTCGAAGTCAAGATGGAAGTCGTGGGCCGACCGAGCCGAGTTGAATCCAAAGGCCGACCCATTCACCTGAAAAGACCGAGCCCGAGTTCTTCACTGACAAGATCTTTATGATGAAAAGGTGAACCATGCCGAAATATCACATTGGCGATCACGTCACTTGGAACTCGGAAGCGGGATCTGCGAGCGGCAGTATCATACGAATCCATGAAGAGGATTTCGTTTTCAAGGGATACACCCATCACGCCTCCAACGAAGAGCCGCAATATGAAATAAGGAGTGACAGAACGGATCATATCGCAGCCCATATAGAGAGGGCGCTCTCCAGAAAGCTGTGATCATGCAGTTCTATTCAATTGGCCATTCTACACGCTCTTTTCGCCAGTTTGCGGCGATTCTCGAACGCGCCTCTATAGACCTGATTGCCGACGTGAGAGCGTTTCCCCGGTCGCGCCGTAATCCCGAGTACAACATAGACATATTGCCGATCACTCTGGGCGCGTCCAGTATTTCTTATGAGTATTTTGCTGACTTGGGTGGCCGCCGACAGTGGCAAGTCGACGTGCCTGATTGCTGCAATGCGCTTTGGCGAAATCGCAGTTTTCACAACTACGCGGACTATGCACTATCAGACGCTTTTCAAGACTCTCTCGACGCGCTGATCTCACGAGGCAGCACAAACAAACTGGCGGTGATGTGTTCGGAGGCCGTCTGGTGGCGTTGTCATCGACGAATAATCGCGGACCATCTTATTTCACGCGGCCACGCCGTTTGTCACCTGATGGGCCTGGGGCAAATGAGCCGGGCGACGCTCACCGCAGGTGCGGTTGTTATAGAGCATGGACGTGTGGTTTATCCGCCCAGTGAGTCTGACTAGCGAAGCTGGCCCCATTTTACCGCCCTTAGGTCGACCTGACGGGGGCGCCGCCGATGCGTTGAGTGCGTCGAAGGATCTGAATCACGACCAGATCAAATGTATTCGCGAACATCCGTCGTGGGCGTTCTCTGGATGCTGTAGTCACTGGCGTGCCGGTTCCGTGACATAGCAGGGATAGTCTGCCTGCGCCCGCGAAGACCTTGCAGCGTCCAACTCGATAATGACGATTGGTCGGTCAGATGATGTCGTTGCAAGCAGCCGCCCGCCGGGAGCAAAGGCGAAGCCGCGACCGCCGAAGAGCGGCCCCTGATGTCCAAGCCGGCCGCTCCGGTTTGAACTGACCACGTAGCAGCCACTCACAAGCGCAGCCATCGCGCCGGCGATCTGCCAGGACCGGTAGTCTGGGCCAGTTGCGCGCGGCAGAGCAATTAGGCTGGCGCCGTTGCGTCCATATGCGCGAGCGTGTTCATTGAACATCGCCTCGGTGCATAAGAGCACACCCGCCATAACGCCGCCAACCTGCGTCGTCGTGAAGTCGCGCGCGGCGGTGGCATACCACTCGGTCTCGTGCCATCCGGGCTCCGCTGGAAAATACTGTTTTCGGTGTACTGCTCGGATCTGGCCATCCTCGATCACCACCGCCTCATTCGCAAGACGGTCTCCTTCCCAAATCGGGCGCGAGGTCAGTACCGTCGGCACCTCCAAAGCAGACAGCGCCGCTAAACCCTGATCGTGGAGCGCAATGCTAGCCGTCGCGATGCTCGCATTGAAACGGCTGCTTGAGGCAATCCAATTTCCAAATGGCAATTCGTTCGTGATGAGCAAGTCGGGCCGCTCGCTACGAACGCGTCTTGAGATATCGGTCCAAAGCGAACCGCGAGGTTGCAGGCCGTCTGGCCATTCGACAAAGCCGATACGCATTTACCCTCCGCCACAGCTTTCTCATCGTGGATCTTATGCGACGCCGACGACGGGAAATGAATGCAATCTCTCTCGCCTCGGGAGGCTTTTGACAGCACGTGATGGTCCATTCTAGCTGGCCAGCCAGCCGTTCGGATTGTGCTCATGTCTAGTCGAAAAAACCAATGGTACGATTCTCGCTCTGCCGTTTCCTGACTAGCCTCCAACCGTGAACTTAACCCTTGGAGGCGACGGACATGGACGTACAAGCACTTACTCCGGCATTCAGATTCAATCGCCGCGAGATGGTGGCCGGTATGGCGACCCTTGCGGCCACGCCACTGCTTCCCGTTCCAGCGTCCGCGCAGGACGCCAACCCTCTTTCTAAAGGAGAGCATCTAATGAGCAGCGGATACATCACGACAAGGGACGGCACGGAGATCTTCTACAAGGACTGGGGCCCCAAAAGTGCCCAACCTATCCATTTCCACCACGGCTGGCCGCTGTCTGCCGACGACTGGGACAACCAGATGCTATTCTTTCTGGCGAACGGATATCGAGTCGTCGCCCACGACCGCCGCGGCCATGGCCGTTCGACTCAGGTAGCCACCGGCAACGATATGGACCATTACGCCGCCGACGCCGCCGCCGTGGTCGAGCATCTTGACCTCCGGGATGTCATCCATATCGGCCACTCGACGGGTGGCGGCGAGGTTGCCCGCTATGTAGCCA
>NZ_RZPH01000245.1:0-6527 GCF_004022825.1 Mesorhizobium sp. M7A.F.Ca.CA.004.04.2.1 | reverse complement strand
AGTCCAGAGGTCGATGGTTGCGGCGGGGCGGTTGCGATCCGCCCCGCGCATCGTAAACAAACGAGTTCACACCGGCCTGTCCGGCGGCATACAAATTCGTAAGAATGGGCGCAAAAGGCATTGCCAATGTCTGGCGATGCGTTTGATGGAATGCGGCGCCTTGCATCCGCCATCGCTGTTCAACGGCGCGCTGATGGCGGCCGCGGTGCCGGGCCGCACGTTCGGCCCGACCCATCCTGCGCTCTGGTGATCGGTGGTTCTAGCTACCGAGCGGATGCGGCATGTAGCCGACGAAGCCTGATATCTTCCAGCTGCCGCCGACCTTGCTGCAGAAATACAGCGTCTGCCATTTCAGCCGGTCGACGCTGCCGTCCGCCTTGGCAACCGAGCCGTCGAATTTCTTGTGCAGCACGGCGCGGTCGCCGTCGACGTCGATGTCTCGCATGTTGGTGACGCGAAACAGCGCCTCGCGCAGCGGCTCGGCGAATTTGGTCGCCGCCGTCTCTTTGGCCTGGCGCAGCCATTCGTCGCGATAGATTTCGAGCCTTGGAAACTGCAGCCGCCAGGCGTCGGCGTTGTGCAGGAAATGCGCATGCATGCCGAAGAAGCTCGAGGCTACGAAATCATCCTCGACCATGGCCCAGTCCTGGCCGATGAAAGCGTCGATGTCGCGCCGCACCAGCATTTCCCAGAGCGCGTGGCGATCGGCATCGCCTGATGGAAACGGGTTCTTGTCGTAAGTCATCGCTGGGTGTCTCCGCTCTGGCAAATGCGTCTGTACGTTGCGGCTTCCAAGCCGCCCGTCAGCGCGTACGATGCAAGCGCTCTTGTAATAAAGCAACACGGATTTCGAAGAATGTTGCTTTCCAACAAGGCCCCCTATGAGGATCGCCCCGATCGGCGTAAATGTCGATCGAAGCGGGCGCTGCCATGGCACCCCGTCCTGTCATCAGAGGAGGCTTGTCCCTTGCCGAAACAGTGTTTTGGAACATCGCATGTGCCGTTGTCGCCCGCCGTGCGGGCCGGCGATCTCGTCTATGTCTCGGGCCAGGTTCCCGTCGGCAGCGACGGCATCGTGGTCAAGGGCGGCATATCGGAACAGACCGAGCAGGTGCTCGCCAATATCAAGGCCGCGCTGGCGCTGGCCGGCTGCACCATGGACGATGTGGTGAAGACCACGGTCTGGCTGGAAGATGCGCGCGATTTCGGCGCCTTCAACGCGGTCTATGCCCGGCATTTCCCCAAAAACCCGCCGGCCCGCACCACGGTCGAATCGCGGCTGATGATCGATATCAAGATCGAGGTCGAGGCGGTCGCTTACCGGCCTCTGTAGGCAAAGCAACGAAGCGGAGGTGACCTCAATGCAATTCGACCTCCTGCTGAAGGGCGGACGGCTGATCGATCCGGCCGCTGGCCTCGACGCGCCGCGCGATGTCGCCATCGCCAATGGCCGCGTTGCCGCAGTCGATGCCGATATCCCGGCGGACAGCGCAGCGCAGATCGTCGATGCCGGCGGCTGCATCGTCACGCCGGGCCTGGTCGACCTGCACAGCCACGTCTATTGGGGCGGCACGTCGCTTGGCGTCGATGCCGACCGGCTGGCCGCCAAGAGCGGCACCACCACCTTCATCGATGCGGGCAGTGCCGGCGCCGGCAATTTCCTCGGCTTCCGCCGCCATGTCATGGAGCGGTCGAAGGTCCGCATCCTGGCCTATGTCAACATTTCCTTTGCCGGCATTTTCGGCTTCTCGCAGACAGTGTCGGTCGGCGAGTGCAGCGACCTCAGGCTGTGCGAGCCGCGCGAGGTGGTCGCGGCGGTGCGTGAACACCGCGATGTCGTGGTCGGCGTAAAAGTCCGCTCCGGCAAGCATGCCGGCGGCACCAGCGGCATCGCCCCGGTGGATCTGGCGCTGGAGGCCGCCGACCAGGCCGGCCTGCCGCTGATGGCGCATATAGACGAGCCGCCGCCCGGCCGCTCGGAAGTGCTGCCGCGGCTGCGCAGGGGCGACATTCTCACCCACTGCTTCCGGCCGTTTCCCAATGCGCCGGTATTTGCTTCCGGCGCGGTGCGGCCCGACATGCGGCTGGCGCGCGAGCGCGGCGTCATCTTCGACATCGGCCACGGCATGGGCTCGTTCGATTTCGCCGTTGCCCGTGCCATGCTCGAGGAAGGGCTGGCGCCCGACGTGATCTCGAGCGACGTGCATCTCTACTGCGTCGACGGGCCGGCCTTCGACATACTGGTCTGCATGTCGAAGCTGCTGGCGCTCGGCATGCCGCTGGTCGAGGTCCTGCGCGCCGCCACGCAAGCGCCGGCGCAGGCGATCGCCAGGCCTGACCTGGGCACGCTGGCGGTCGGCACCGTCGGCGATGTCGCCGTGCTCCGGCAGCGCCCGGGCCGCTTCACCTTCGTCGATGCGGTCGGCGCGTCATTGGTCGCCGACCAGAGGCTGGTGTCGGATGGCATCGTTATCGGCGGCACCTGGTGGCCGAACGAGGCGGCTGATCACAACGAGACCGAGCGTTTCGTGGCGCAGGCGTCGCATACGCATGTTGAGGTGGCCGCGAGGCATTTTGGGCATCGGCACGATTAGCTCTTGCGGTAGATGGCTACCGCCCCGAATTGCTCGGCTTCCCATAAACCGGCGTCTCAATGCGCTCCATCCGCGCCTTGATCTGCAGCGCCACATATTTCGAATAGAAGCGCGACAGCGCCAGATTGCCGCCGTGGAACCAAAGCGCTTCCTGCGCGGTCGGCTTCCACATGTTGCGCAGCTCGCCTTGCCAGGGTCCGGGGTCGCCCTTGACGCCCGAGCCAAGCCCCCAGCAGGGGCCGACCTTGTCGGCGACTTCGCGCGAGACGATCGAAGCCACCGTCTCGTTCATCGACTGATAGCCGGTGCAGGCGATGATGGCGTCGGCGGCGAGTTCACTGCCGTCCTCGAACAGGATGCCGCTCGGGGTCAGCGACTTGATGGCGACGCCGCTGCGGATGCCGATCTTGCCGTCGATGATCAGGTCGGAAGCGCCGACATCGATATAGTAGCCGGAGCCGGTGCGGTAGGCCTTCATCAGAAGGCCGGTCTCGTCGTCGCCGAAATCGAGGGCGAAGCCGGCGGCGCGCAAGCGGTCGTAAAAAGCCGCGTCGCGCGCCTTGATCACCTCGTAAAGCGCCCGCTGGCCCTTGGGCACCAGCGCGAACGGCGTCGAGGCGACGATCATGTCGGCCTTCTCGGTGGTGATGCCGCGCGCCAGTGCGTCTTCCGAGAAGATCTCGAAGCCGACTTCCATCAGCGTGTCCGATTTGACCACCGTCGTCGGCGAACGCTGGATCATGGTGACCTCGGCGCCGCTTTCCCAGAGGTCGACGCAGACATCGTGGCCGGAGCTGGCCGCGCCGATGACCGCGACTCGTCTGCCGCGGAATTTGTCGCCGCTGGCATACTGGCTGGAGTGCAGCAACTCGCCCTTGAACCGGTCGGCGCCCGGCAGATCGATCCGCCGTGGCGGACCGTAGGCGCCGGTGGCGAAGACGATGTGCTTCGGCTTCAGCGTGATCTGGCGGCCGACGCGGTCGACGACCACGGTCCAGACTTTTTCGGCCTCATCATAGGACGCGCTCAGGCATTTCGTGGCGACCCAGTAATTGAGCTCCATGACGCGCGTGTACATTTCCAGCCAGTCGCCCATCTTGTCCTTGGGCGTGAACACCGGCCAGTTTTCGGGGAAGGGAATGTAGGGCAGATGGTCGTACCAGACCGGATCGTGCAACACGAGCGTGCGATAGCGGTTGCGCCAGGAATCGCCCGGCCGCGCATTCTTCTCGATGACGATGGTGGGCACGCCGAGCTGGCGCAGCCGCGCCCCCAGCATGATGCCGCCCTGGCCGCCGCCGATGACCAGGCAGTAGGGCTGTTCCTCGGTGCCGAGCTCGCGCGTCTCGCGCGCCCGCGCCTCCGACCAGGTCTCGCGCCTGGGATCGGCCTTGTGGCGCACGCCAAGCGGCCGCTTCGCCCCCTTGCGCTCCTCGAAGCCTTTCAGGTCCGTCATTGCCGTGAACAGCGTGCGGCAGCGGCCGTCGCGCAGCCGCATGATGCCCTCTCCCCTGGCCACCGCGGTTTCGAAGCTGAACCACGCCTCGATGGTGCCATCGTCCGAGATCGCCTCGCCGGTCAGTTGCCACGCGCTCGGCTTGGCCGTCGCCAGCGTCGCCGCCAGCATGTCGGCGATCGCCTCGCGGCCTTCCATGGTGGTGATGTTCCAGGTGAAGGTCAGGAGATCGCGCCAGTAGCAATCGTCGACGAACAGGTTGCTCGCAGCGGCCACGTCGCCGGCTGCGAGTGCCTGCGCCAGGGATTCGAGCCATGCGGCTGCCTGTTTCGTCGGTGCTATTTCGAGCATTTCTTTCCCTCTTTGTGCATGCGCCCAATCCAAGTTGGGATCATCAATTGTTGAACTCGGCGCCGCCCCTCATCCGCCTGCCGGCACCTTCTCCCCGTGAACGGGGAGAAGGGAGCTAGTCTCCGAGCGGCTCCATCTCCTTGCCGGTGCGGTGGATCTGGGCGTTGTATTTGATGCGGCGCACGGTCTCGCGGGCCGAACCGTCGAGCTTGTAGGCCGAGGCCACCGCCAGAAGGTCGATCGCCGCCAGGAAGGCGAAGCGCGAGGCCGTCGGCTTCAGCGTGTCGGGATATTCGGGCACCGCCACCGTCAACCTGACGTCGCAGGCGCGGGCGAGTTCGGTGTCGGGCGCGGTTACGGCGATGGCGTTGGCGCGGTAGTGCTTGGCGAGCTCGACGGCCTCGATCACCTCGCGGGTGCGTCCGGTCGCCGAAATGGCGATCACCAGATCGCCCGGCTTGAGCGTCGAGGCGGTCATGCGCATCAGATAGGGGTCGCACTGGGCGCTGACGGTGATGCCGTAGCGGAACAGCCGGTATTGGGTTTCCTGCGCCAGCGCCGAGGAGCTGCCGCCGAGGCCGAACACGGTGACCTGGCGCGCCTTGGCGATCAGATCGGCGGCTTTCTGCAGCTGCGCCGGGTCGAGCTGCCGCTCGGCCTCCTGCAGCGCCCGGCGCGCCTCGCCGAATACGGCGTTCCAGAACGGCATGCCATTGTCATTGCTGACGGAGGGCGACTTGGCCAGATAGAGCGCACCGACGACGAGGCTCTGCGCCAGCTTCAGCTTGAAGTCGCGCACGCCCTCGCAGCCGATGGCGCGGCAGAACCGGGTCACCGTCGGTTCGCTGACCCCGGCGCGCTGGGCAAGGGCGGCGTTGGAGGCGTCGACGGCATATTTGACGTCGTCGAGCACGACATCGGCGACACGCCGTTCGGCCGGGCGCAATTCGCTGTAGGAATCCTTGACCAGCGAGATGATGTCGGGAATGCGCCGGACAGGATCGCGCCCCTCGGTATCCTGGCCTGGAACAGGCTCGTCCTGGCTGCCAGCTTCGTTCATGGGGTCCTGGTCTTTCCCTGGGTTGCGAGGCTGCCGTCTTAGCATGTTTGCACGCCCTGGCTCCACGCGCCCGACCGCATCGCAACCGCAGCGTGTCGTAGGGTAAAGATCACCTTCCTCCGGTCCTCTCCGATCCGTGTCAGTTCCGAAGTATGTAGGAAAGCAACATGCATTTCAAGGCCGCAAAACCGATATTAAAACAAGCAGATAGGCATACTAATCGATTTTCCTGATACGGTGGCCATCGTCGGTGCTTGACAGGAAAGTAGGATAGTTACAGACTGATTTTCGCTGGGGATGAGCCAATGGATCATCGCGCAATCTTCCCGGGGGGCAGATGAATACGGGCGATGCAAAAAAGCCGAAGCTTGGCGTGCAGGCAGCGACCAAGATCTATCACACGGCCTCCGGCGACCTGCTGGCGCTGGACCGCTGCAGCCTAGATGTCAGCGCCAATGAAATCGTCTCGATCGTCGGCCCTTCCGGCTGCGGCAAGACCACGCTCTTGTGGTCGATGTCGGGCCTGCACAGCCTGACCAGCGGCGAGATCCGGCTCGATGGCAAGGCCATCACCGGTCCGCATCCCGATATCGGCATCGTCTTCCAGGAGGCGAACCTCCTGCCGTGGCGCAATCTCGACGCCAACATCCGCTTCCCTTTCGAGATCAAGGGCGAGAAGCCGGACCGGGCGTGGATCGCGCATCTGCTCAACCGGGTCGGGCTCGACGGCTTCGGCGGCAAGTTTCCGCGTGAGCTGTCGGGCGGCATGCAGCAGCGTGCGGCGATCGTGCGGGCGCTGGCGCTGAAGCCCTCGGTGCTTTTGATGGACGAGCCGTTCGGCGCGCTCGACAGCTTCACCCGCGAGGAGATGAACCGGCTGGTCGAGGAGATCTGGCTCGACACCAAGACAACGATCGTCTTCATCACCCACTCGATCGAGGAGGCGATCTTCCTCTCCGACCGGGTCGTGGTGCTGAGCGCCCGGCCGGGCCGCGTCGCCAAGGAATATCGCGTGCCGTTTGCGCGGCCACGCTCGCTGGAGATCATGGCGACGAAGGTGGTCTTC
>NZ_RZPH01000244.1:0-6571 GCF_004022825.1 Mesorhizobium sp. M7A.F.Ca.CA.004.04.2.1 | reverse complement strand
GATCGGCACCGATGACATTGTGCTCTCGTTCTACCAGTCCGACGACACCGTCGGCGATATCCAGGCAGCCGCGCAAGGCATCATCGACCAGGCCCAGGCCGCTGCGGACGTAGCGACGGGCGCCATGACGACGGTGATCGATCCGCAATTCGCGACCAAGGCGACGGCCGAGGCATTTTACCCGCCGATAGCACCCACATACATCCGCACCGCCTTCTGCGACAGCTCTCAGGTGGCAGGCAGCGGCGCTGTGTACCGCAAGAATGGAACGAATGTCGGGGATTTGGTGATCACGCTGAGCGATGGCATGACGAAGACAGGCTATACGCTCGCCTCAATTCCGGTGACGGCATCAATGCTCGGCGCGCGTGGTGGCGGTGCGAATGCCACGGCTGCTATCAGTGCACTGCTCGCGGGCAGCTATCCGCATGTGCTGATTGACGGCTCCTACCAGACCGACGGCAACCACACGATCTCGACAGCGAAGAAGCGCGTCGAATGCCTGGGCGGCTCTGCCCTAATCCTGCGCGCGCCAGTCGGCACCGTTACCGGCCACCATCCCGTCATCGATATTGCTGCCGATGACGTCCTGATAGACGGGGACCTCACGATTGATGGTGGATCACATGCCGGCTACCAGGCTTCTATCGGTATTCGCGTCGGCCTCTCCACTGGTGCACGCCGGAAGCGGCCGACAATTCGCGGCGTGAAAGTCCGCAATCTTGGCCTTGCCGGCGTGATGGCGCTCTGTGTCGACAGCCCGACGATTGAGGACATTGACGGCTATAACATCGTCACGCCAACCGGCGGCGAGTTTGGCGACACGGTTTACGTGGCCGGCGTCCGCAAGCCGATCGTGCGCAACATCCGGTCGGCGAAGTGCAAACGCGACGGCGTCGTGTTGACCTATACGGGGAATCTAAACACCACCGACGTGTTAGTCGACGGGGTTTTCGCGGATGCACATCTCGACAGCCCCTCCGCCGGTGTCTGGGTGGAGATGACCGGTGCGCGAGATCCGCGAGGGATCATAACTAACGTAGTGGCGAATGACTGTCTGGTTGGCGTAGCTGCGACTGATGCCAACAGCGAGATCGTCATTTCGAATGTCAGGGCAATCGGCAACCGGCTCTCCGGTAGTTCTGCCGGTAACGTCTTTGGCGTTCAGATTCAGTCGGGCCGGCTCGATAACTGGTACATCGATCGCTACAACACCGCCCTGCAATTGGAGCCAAACGGCGAATATCAGTTCGCCCTCAGCTCGCAAGTTGGATCGTTTGCGACTGGCGAAACGGTCAGCGGCGGCACCTCTGGCTCCGCCGGAACCCTGCGGTTCCAACATTTTGAAATCGTCATCACCGGTTCAACCGTCGACTATGAACTCGGTGAGACGGTGACAGGCGGTTCATCCGGCGCGACGGGCATCTTGGTCGACTTCTTTGCCAACGTGCTAAGGGTCTTGCCGATAAGTGGGACGTTTCAGGCCGGTGAGACAATCACTGGAGGCAACTCTGCGATTGCCAAAACAGCAAACAGCGCGACCCGGCGCATCTATGTGCGCGGCTCGGCCGGCATCTTTCCGGCTGGCGAGACGATCACGGGTGGAATGTCGGGTGCCACAGCCGTAATCGCCGCGCCCTACCAGACGCCTCTTGCGATCGGTCCGGGCACGTTGATGAACTGCTCGACCGACGCCGTCGTCGTTGCGAACGTAGTGACACCGGCGAGCCTTAGCCTTTCTGGCATCAGGGGAAACACCCAGTCGCATGGCATCCGGTTCAACCTTTCCGTGGGCCAACGGCTGCGCAAAGCCAGTCTCAGGGACATCGCCCTGAAAAACTCGACCTCCATTGGCGTTGCTTTTCGGGTAAGCACCGGCGGCGTGATAGACGAAATGCTGGTCGATGGCTTTGACATGACGGAATGGGTTGGTGATGGCACCGGCAGTTCCATCACGGCCGGCATCGCGACCAGGTTTATTGGCGGCAACAATCCCGGCCTGCAGGGGACGTCGAGTGTGCCGACCAATCTGACCGTCAACACAACGCTGTCCGGGCTTCACAACCGGGCACTCTGCCACAACAACGGGGCCGGCGGGACGCGGACACATACGCTGCCGCCTGCCGTGCCTGGCCTTCGGATCGGCTTTGCCGGAGTACACGCAACCCATGTCATGAACATCGAGCCCAACGGGACGGACACGATCAAGGGCGGCGGTGCAGGAAAATATCTCATTCTCGATCCCGGCGAGCGTGTAACCCTGGAGGCATACGCAACGGGCTCATGGGTGGTCAGCGCGACAGTCGGCTGGGCGGGCGATTTCGAGTTGTAGACTTTGTCGTTGTGAATGACCGAATCGCCTAGGTTGCTTTTTTGATCCAAATGGACGAACGAAAGATATGGTGCTCGCTCTGTGGTCAATGGTGGCCGTGACCACCTTTATACTTGTGGCCCGCCACAATCGGGTTTCTGTTGTAGCGATTGGCTATGTCGGCCTTCTTGCTTATTCGGTGCCCGCGCTGATTGGCTTCACGCGACCTGTGAGCGCGAAAGGATTGGTGCCATATCTCGAGCCGGCGTCGTCGGAAGCAATTCTGGTGATGGTCGCTGCTTGGCTAGGGTTCGGGTTGGCGCTGCTGCTGATGCCTTCGTCTGTGGACGGGGGGCGTCCCCCTTGTTACCAGCTGCACCCGATGCGGGTCACCTGGTTCATTCGGTGCGCGCTGATCATTTCTTTAGCCTGCTATGCATGGATGGCAAACAGGGCTGGACTTGAGTGGTACGCGATGGAGCGTGCCGACATCTATGACGCCGTTGGTGGGCTCATTTCGATCGTGTGGCGTTGGGTCAGCGGCATCGGCCTTCTGGCATCGATCTATTTCGATAGGTTGTGGGGTCGCGGCGCTCGTATTTATCAAGCCATCTTTGCGTTAATGGTCGCACTTAATGCGATCGCGGGTGATCGGACTGTCCCGGTGATCTTGGCAATGGCGTTCGCCATCGTGTTGTTGTGGGAGTGGCCGATAACGAAGGCGGCCCTGCATTGGAAGGCATGGGCGATCGGGCTGGCGACGCTTGCGATCATCTTCTTTATGAAGCCCTTCTATCTGGCCTACAAACGCGACCTGCCGTTTGGCAGGATGCTGGCAGGCGGTTCTGATCCGATGGCTATGGTGGCCTCCTGGGAAGCCTTCGGCACTCATGAAAACATCGAAGGGCTGATTAGGAGTAGCACGACCTATCCATGGTGGAACACGGTTCGCGATACCTTGGCGCAACTGCTAATTCAGCCGTCGGCCTTCGGCTTTGACAGCACTGGGTTCAACACGGTGCTCCAGACCCAGATATTTTCGCAGGCGTTGTACGGCTTGGCTGGTACATTCTGGGGGCAGGCGTGGGCGATTGGTGGTATTCCCGTTGTGATCGTATTTGGGTTGATCTATGGCGGAGCGTTGGTGGCGTTGCACCATGCTTCGCTCAAAAGTAAGGGTATGTGGTTCTTCTTCTGGATCATCCTCGGCAGCGTGATAGGGGTCTATGCGCACCGGAATGCCTTGGAGAACGTTCTTGCGCAGGCACGGCAGCCATTCGTCGGTTTCGTGACGATTCAGGTCTTGGTGTGGGTACTGCTCTTCGGGCGCTTCCATACCAGCGTTCCGGCTGTTCCGATTGTGGGTCGAGACTACGGCAAATGAACTGATGTTGAGCAGCGCCTTGGGGGAGGCAAATGAACTGATGTTGAGCAGCGCCTTGGGGGAGGCAAATGAATGGTGGAGCAGGTATATCTCGATCAGCAGCATGATCGTCTTGTATTCATCGACCGACCAGCCGACGAAGGATTCTGGGACGATCGTTGGGCGCAATCCCTAACAGCAGCGGACATTCGGAAAAAGAGCGTCTTTGTCCAGCATGTTACCCGAAAGTATTTAAGCCCGCCTGATCGAGTGATTGATGCAGGCTGCGGTGTGGCCAATACAGTCTTTGGGCTCCATCACGCAGGGTTCGAGGCTTACGGATTAGACTTTGCCCCCGTAACCATCGCTAGGATCAAAAAGCACGCCCCAGAACTTAATATCGTTCTCGGTGACGTGCGAGAAATGCCATTCGAGGATGCCTTTTTCGAAGGGGTGTGGTCCTTGGGGGTGATCGAACACTTCAAGGATGGTTACGCATCGATCATCGAGGAGGCACGCCGAGTGCTGAAACCTGGCGGACTCCTTTTCCTAACTGTCCCCAGCGTGTCGCCATTGAGGCGTCTAAAGATGCGGCTCGGTCGATACGAAGATGTGAGTGCCGCGGACATGGCCCGATTTTACCAATTTGCCTTCACCCCGAACGACACAATTAGAACGATCAGCGGGATGGGGTTCCGGCTTTTGGAAAGTCGGTCCAGGGGCGGATATCTGGGGTTGATGCGGGAGAGCAGCTTGTTAAAGCGCCTGCTTGAACCATTGTATGAGAGCCGGTCGCGACCGATGGTGACCTTACGACGCGCGATCGACTTAGTGATCAGCCCAGTATCCTTTCACACAAAGCTGTTCGTCTTCAAAAGCACTAGCTGAAACTCGCTGAATTTCGAACTCCTATTGATCTTTATCCTGACGGAGCTTCTCATCGATGTCTCTCAGGCTTTTGTTGTACGCGCGCGTCTCTCGCCGCACCCCTATCGTGGCAATAACTACCCACGCGATGGAGAAGGCGCCGATGAGGACTCCTAAAACTAAATGTTTTATGTCAGGCATATGTGCTTTTACGCGCCCTAGGTGCGTCAATGACTTACCGAGCGCACGGGTCTCTTGCTGATACTCAGAATTTTAAAGTCTGTATCTGCCAACTTGGCGAATGATATCCAGAATCATAATCGCCCGCGTCAAACCTAACCTCCACCCGGCGAACATACCAAAAATCAAAAACTGAACAACTGCCCGGAAGGGCGGAAAGGAACCACCATGGACCGCAACTTCGCGCGGGCGCTTGCGCTTGTTCTCAAATCGGAAGGCGGCTGGTCGGACAATCCGGCTGACCCCGGCGGCGCCACCATGAAGGGCGTGACGCTTGCCAGCTTCCGTCGCTATGTGAAGGCCGACGCGACGAAGGCGGATCTGCGTGCGATCAGCGACGCGCAGGTCGCCACCGTCTATCGCCGCTTCTACTGGGACGCTGTGCTCGGCGCCGAATTGCCCGATGGCGTCGACCACGCTGTGTTCGATTTCGCCGTCAACAGCGGGCCTGGCCGGGCGGCCATATATTTGCAGGCGGCCGTCGGCGTTGCGCAGGACGGGCGGATCGGACCGGTCACCGTCGCGGCGGCCAAGGCAAAGCCGGCCGGTGTGACCATCGATGCGCTTTGCGATGCGCGGCTGGCGTTCCTCAAGCGGTTGCCGACATGGGCAACATTCGGGCGCGGCTGGTCCGATCGGGTCAGGTCGGTGCGGGTTCAGGCCCTGCTGATGTCGGCGCAGCGCCCCGCGGCGCCGGTGGCCGCGCCGGCGCCGCCCAGGGCCGAGACATCGGCTGATGTGATGCCGGCGGCCCAGCCCGTGCCGCCGGCGCCCGGCGGCAAGGCGGCTGCCGCGGCCGGCATCCTCGTTCTCATGGCCGGAGCGCTCGCGGCTTTCCGGCATCACGTCGCCGATTTTTTCGGGAGCCTGTTTCGATGAGATGGTTCAACACCAATGCGCTGCACAATCTCCTCAACACGCTGATCGCCATCATCTGCGGCGGCGCGCTCGCCGGCTTCGACTGGACGCTGCTCGGCGTGAGCGACCGCACCGCGCTTCAGATCAGCGGCGCCATTGCCCTTGCCAAGATCATCATCAACGCGGTGCGTGACGGGCCGCGCGGCATGGTCGCGCCGCCGGCCAAGGAGACATGAGATGGGAACACTCACCCTCGCGCTGCTTGGCCAGGCCTGGCCGTATCTTCTGGCAATGGGCGCCGCGCTTGCCGGTGCCTGGACAGCCTATGCCAAGGGCAAGGCCAGCCAGAAGGCCAGGCAGGATGCCGCCGACGCCGCGGCGCGCACCGAAGCCCAGAAGATCGACGATGCCGTCGCCGGCCGGACGCCGGACGACAACAGAGGGAGGCTGGCCAGATGGTCAAAATCATAGCGCTCTCGCTGCTGCTGGCCGGCTGCACCACATCAGGCGGGTCGTTCTGCGCGGCCGGGCATCCCCTCCGGCCGACAAGGGCGGAGGCGGCGACCCTTTCCGACGCGTCGGTGGCGGCGATCCTGGCTCACAACGAAAAGGGCCAGAAGCTTTGCGGCTGGAGGCCATGATGAACGATCTTTTCGACCTGCTCGGCATCAAGGGACCGGTCGTGGCGGCGGGCCTCGCCGGCGGCGTTCTGCGCGCGCTGTCGCGGCATCGCTACAAGCTGCGCGAAATGGTGGCCTCGCCGATCTGCGGCGCACTTGCGGCGGCCTACCTGACGCTGCCGGCGGTGTCCTACGCCAGGATCGCCGGCCTGCCGATGCCCGATCCCGCCGACGACACCACCACGCTGGCGGCCGCCTTCCTGATCGGCGTCTGCGCCATGTGGATTTCGGACGTCCTGTTCGAGTTCGTGG
>NZ_RZPH01000243.1:0-6586 GCF_004022825.1 Mesorhizobium sp. M7A.F.Ca.CA.004.04.2.1 | reverse complement strand
GCGATCCGGTTGGTGGTCTGGTTCAGGTGCCGTGCATCGAGCGCAATGCGCTGGGCGCGGTCAAGGCGGTGACGGCCG
This sequence comes from Mesorhizobium sp. M7A.F.Ca.CA.004.04.2.1, assembly GCF_004022825.1. Taxonomy (NCBI): domain Bacteria; kingdom Pseudomonadati; phylum Pseudomonadota; class Alphaproteobacteria; order Hyphomicrobiales; family Phyllobacteriaceae; genus Mesorhizobium; species Mesorhizobium sp. M7A.F.Ca.CA.004.04.2.1. The sequence goes on along the minus strand of NZ_RZPH01000243.1, from coordinate 6,508 downwards.
CGTCGCTGGCCATCAAGGGCGACGGCATCCATTTCGTACCGCTCGATGCGGCGATCGAGACCATGCGCCAGACCGGCCTCGACATGAACGAGAAGTACAAGGAAACCAGCCTTGGCGGGCTTGCAGTCAACGTCGTGGAGTGCTGAAGGCTGGCCTAAACCGCCGCTGTGGAGAAGTCGATCCGGTCGTTGACGCGTTCGCGTGCGGGACTAACCTTAAGCGATGTCTCTCAATCTCATAAAACTCTGTGTCGGCTGCGACAGCGTCGAGGATCTCGAAGAGTGGATCGCCTTCCGCCTCGACGAGCGGCGGCGCGCCGGTGAGCCGGTCGAGCAGTATCACACCACCCGCATGATGCCGACACGCGGCGCCGAGGTTACCGATGGCGGTTCGCTCTATTGGGTGATCAAAGGCAATGTGCAGTGCCGCCAGTTGATCACCGAAATCCGGCCGTTCACCGACAGTGAAGGCATAGGCCGTTGCCATCTGATACTCGACCCCGAGGTTGTACGCACCGACTGGCAGCCGCGCCGGGCTTTTCAGGGCTGGCGCTACCTGAAACCGGCGGACGCGCCGCTCGATCTGGGCAAGGGCAAGGCCGGATTGATCGAGATGCCGCCGAAACTCAGGCGCGAGCTGGCCGATCTCGGTCTGCTCTGACCCCAGGTGGCATCACCGCCTGGCCCTTTGCACCGCCCGATGTGGGGCTTGCAAGCGATGTGGCAACGCCACATCTTGTTTTTCATGAGTGATAAGAAGCAGCCTGTGCCAGCGAGGACCAGTCCTGCGCCGGTCAAGCCTCAATCCAACGCCGGCGAGATCGACGCCTTCATTCGTCAGGCGAGGACACTTGCCGCGTCGGCGACCGGTTCGGGCAGGCTGATCCTTGCCCTCGACGCGACGATGAGCCGCCAGCCGACCTGGGATCTGGCCTGCACGCTGCAGGGCCAGATGTTCGACGCAGTCGGCAAGGCCGGAACCCTCAGCGTGCAACTGGTTTATTTTCGCGGCCTCGGCGAGTGCCGTTCGTCGGCTTTCGTGAGCGACACCAATGCCTTGAAGCAGCTGATGACGCGGATCGAATGCCGCAGCGGCCACACCCAGATCGGAAAGGTCCTGACGCATGCGCTGAAACAGACGGCGGCCGCCAAGGTCAATGCGCTGGTCTACATCGGCGACGCGATGGAAGAGAATATCGACGATCTGGCCGAAAAGGCCGGCAGCCTCGGCCTTCATGGCGTTCCTGTCTTCGTGTTTCAGGAAGGCCATGATTCCGGCGCGGAAAAGGCGTTCAAAGAGATTGCGCGGCTTTCCAAGGGGGCTTGGTTCCGATTTGATCGGCGGGCTGCCGCGACCTTGGCAGGGCTGCTTTCGGCCGTCGCCGTGTATGCGACCGGCGGGGTGAAGGCGCTCGAAGCCAGGGGCAGGCCGGAAGACCGGCTGATGATCGAGCATCTGCGGGGCGGCGGAAAATAATGGGCGCAATCATCGCTTTTGTAGCGTTGCTTCTGCTGCTTCTCGGCGCGGTGACGATCTTTCTGCGTGCCGAGCCGGCGAAACTGGCGAGCACGCTGCGAACGCTCGGGCCGGCTCTTCTGGCAGTTGTCGGCGTCGCCGTGCTTGTGGTCGGCCGTGAAGGCATCGGCGGCATGATTCTCACCGGGGCAATTGCCTGGTATGGTTCCATGCGAATGAAAGGCCAGCCGGCCGGCCTTGCCCCGGGCAAACGCTCGACGGTGCGCACGGCGGCATTGGAAATGGAGCTCGATCACGATACCGGCGGCCTCGAAGGACTGGTCCTGGCTGGCCGCCACGAAGGCAAGATGCTTGGCGCGATGGGGCTGGCGGAATTGCAACACCTCTACCGCGAACTCTCCAGCGACCCGGAGAGCCGACAGCTGCTAGAGACGTATCTTGACGGCAGATTTCCCGTCTGGCGCAAAAACGCTGAGACGAACGGTGGCGAAGGGCTGGGTGTTGCGCCAGGTCCGGGCGCCATGACTAAGGAGGAGGCCTACAAGGTCCTTGGTCTTGAAGCGGGGGCCGCCGCGGCGGATGTCCGCAAGGCGCACCACCGCCTGATGCAGCGCCTGCACCCCGATGTCGGCGGCACGTCTTTCCTGGCGGCGCGGATTAACGAAGCCAAGGACGTCTTGCTCTCCAATCACAACTAGTCTCCTTCGACGCAGAATTTTTCCGGGAGATGGCTTGCACGCCGTCCTACTGCTGGACGGCGTAGCACTCGATGTTCTTCTTCTTCAAAGCGGTACAGGCCTTCCAGGCGGCGGTCTTCGAACCGAAACCACCGAAGCGGGCGCGGTAATAGGTGACGCCATCCTTGTCGAAGGCGACAGTGAAACCGGAAGCGTCCGCCAGCACCTTGGGCGCCTGCTTGGTGGTCTTGTCGAGAAAGGCCTGGGCCTCGGACTGCTTGGGCGACGAGGCGACCTGAATGGCCCAGCCCGACGGCACCGACGCGGTGTTGACCGGGTCGACAGCCGCCGGCGTCGGCTCGGCATAGGCCGCTACCACCTGGGCCGTCGCGACCTGGGGGGCTGAAACGATGACGGTCTTGACCTTTCTGGTCTTGACGACGGGAGCTGCTTCCTCGGCCTGCGCGGTGTCGTCTTCGGCGACCGTGGCGTCCTCGGCAACGATGGCATCGTCCTGCGCTATGACAGGCTTGTCGTCCGGTGTCGGAGCGTCATGCTTGGGCAGAAGAACCTTGGCGAGGGCGGTGATCGGGTTATTGCCACCGGCCTTGGCGACCAGATCGCCACCGCCGCGAGTCGATGCCCTCGGCAGATAGGTGTTGATCAGGTTGGCCATCTGATTGTCACGGCTGCCGCCCGAGGTGCCGCCCATGACCACGCCGACGATGCGGCGATTGCCATCGGAAACCGACGAGACGAGGTTGAAGCCGGAGGCGCGGGTGTAGCCCGTCTTGATGCCGTCGACACCCTTGATACGTCCAAGCAGGCGGTTGTGGCCGTTGATGCGCTTGCGTCCGTAGAGAAAGGAGCGCTGCGAGAAATAGCCGTAATACTGCGGAAAATGCTCGCGCAGCGCGATGCCGAGCGTCGCCATGTCGCGCGCGGTGGTGAACTGGCCGGGGTCGGGCAGGCCATTGGCGTTTCTAAATACGGTGCCGTTCATGCCCAGCGCACGCGCCTTGGCGGTCATCATGCGGGCAAAAGTGGTTTCATTGCCGCCGAGCATTTCGCCGAGCGCGGTGGCCGAGTCGTTCGCCGATTTGGTGACGATCGACAGGATCGCGGTCTCGACCGTGACGGAACCGCCCGGCTTCACGCCAAGTTTCGTCGGCGCCTCGGCGGAGGCCTTGGCGGAAAACACCACTGGCGTGTTCCTGCTGATCTTGCCCTTCGCCATCGCTTCGAAGGTCAGATACAGCGTCATCATCTTGGTCAGCGAAGCTGGGTAGCGCCTGCCGTTGGCATCTGCGGAGTAAAGCACCTTGCCGGTCTTGGCATCCACGACGATGGCCGCCTGCCTGGCCGCCAGCGACGAGGCAACGTCGCCAAAAACGAATGTCATCGCCAAGGCGACGATCATCATCGTTTTGAGAGGGGAGGTGGATTTGGAAACGATGCCCAACAACGCCTTACGCACTGGTACTTCCCTTGGATTTCTTCGTTGCGTTGGAGGCGGCAAAGGGTCCTGCCTCGCTTCCGGTCAAGCTACCGGCGCAGCGTTACCAATCCGTTTATGGTAACCGCCGCGTTCACCATTTTCTTCGGGCTTGAGGTTCTCTTTATTCGATTTTTAGCCATTGGCTGCGCAGGCGGGCCCGCAAGCCCGCGGAATCTTGACTTTTGTGCGGCGCACAATATATTATCTTGCATTGCACAAGGGCGCCCCGAAGAAGGACGCTTCAACCGTCAAGGGAATCGTGAAATGACCCAGACCTATGAGGACTTCAGCAAATACGGCAAAGAGTTCGCCGACACCGGATTGAAGAGCTTCGCGTCGCTGTCCAAGGGCGCGCAGGCGATTGCCACCGAGGCTGGTGAATACACCAAGAAGAGTTTTGAAACCGGCAGCGCCACTGTGGAGAAGCTGTTTTCAGCCAAGTCGCTGGAAAAGGCGATCGAGATCCAGTCGGACTACGCCAAGCAGTCTTATGAGGCGTTCGTCGCCGAGGCCACCAAGATCGGCGATCTGTATGCCGAACTCGCCAAGGAAGCTTACAAGCCATTCGAATCGATCGTTGCCAAGGCGAAGTAATTTCGCCCGGGCGAACTGATTTCGCCTGACGTGACCCAGATTGAGCCTTTGAACCCGAGAAAAAGCCCGGCCGCGGAAACGCGGCCGGGCTTTTTCGTGTCAATTTTCGCTCCAGAGCCTCGCGCCCCTTCACGATTGCGAAAATCGTCCAAGTTTGGTGACCTAGCCATATTGTCAGCTAACCAGAAGGGCTTAAAATCGTACATCGAACACCTACATGTCGAACTCGCATGGGGAATCGAAAGAGGCAGGAATACGTGACTTCAGGTTTGACTGCCACGAGACGCGTGGTGCGAATGCAAGACGGCGACGGTAACGGCAATGGGGCCGGCCGTGGGACGGCCGTCATCACGCGCACCAAAACCAAGACCAAGAAGCCCAGCCTTTATCGGGTCCTCATCCTCAACGACGACTACACTCCGATGGAGTTCGTGGTTCACGTGCTGGAGCGTTTTTTCCAGAAGGATCGCGAAGCCGCCACACGCATCATGCTTCATGTTCACAATCATGGAGTGGGCGAGTGCGGGGTCTATACATTCGAGGTGGCCGAGACCAAAGTGTCCCAGGTCATGGATTTCGCCCGACAGAATCAGCATCCGCTGCAATGCGTGATGGAGAAGAAGTGAGGTAACATGCCGGCTTTCTCCCAAGGCCTGGAAAAGGCGCTTCACCAGGCGCTGACGCTCGCCAATGAGCGGCACCATGAATATGCAACCCTAGAACATCTGCTGCTCGCGCTCATCGACGACACCGAGGCGGCCGCCGTCATGCGAGCCTGCAATGTCGATCTCGATGAGCTCAAGCATACGGTTCTCACCTATATCGACACCGAGCTCGACAACCTCGTCACCGGTTACGACGAGGACTCCAAGCCGACGGCCGGTTTCCAGCGCGTCATCCAGCGCGCGGTGATCCATGTGCAGTCGTCCGGCCGCGAGGAAGTATCGGGCGCCAACGTGCTCGTCGCCATTTTCGCCGAGCGCGAGAGCCATGCCGCCTATTTCCTGCAGGAACAGCAGATGACCCGCTACGACGCGGTCAACTACATCTCGCACGGCATTGCCAAGCGTCCGGGCGCGTCAGAGACACGCTCGCCGCGCGGTGCGGACGACGAGCAGGGCGGCCAGAACGGCGCCGAGCCGCAAGAGGAAGGCGGCAAGAAGAAGCAGCAGCAGGATGCGCTGACGGCTTATTGCGTCAATCTCAACAACAAGGCCAAGGCCGGCAAGATCGACCCGCTGATCGGCCGCGAATCCGAGATCAACCGCACCATCCAGGTGCTGTGCCGCCGCTCCAAGAACAACCCGCTCTATGTCGGCGACCCCGGCGTCGGCAAGACTGCGATCGCCGAGGGCCTGGCCAAGCGCATCGTCGAGGGCGACGTTCCCGAAGTGCTGCACAACGCCACCATCTTCGCGCTCGACATGGGCACGCTGCTCGCCGGCACGCGCTATCGCGGTGATTTCGAGGAACGGCTGAAGCAGGTCGTCAAGGAGCTCGAGGATTATCCCGGTGCCGTGCTGTTCATCGATGAGATCCACACGGTCATCGGGGCAGGGGCGACATCAGGCGGCGCCATGGATGCGTCCAACCTGTTGAAGCCGGCGCTGTCATCGGGTGCGATCCGCTGCATCGGCTCGACCACCTACAAGGAGTTCCGGCAGTTCTTCGAGAAGGACCGTGCCTTGGTGCGGCGCTTCCAGAAGATCGACGTCAACGAGCCGACCATCGAGGACGCCATCGAGATCATGAAGGGCCTCAAGCCCTATTATGAGGAGTTCCACAAGGTGAAGTTCACCAACGAGGCGATCAAGGCCTCGGTGGAACTGTCGGCACGTTACATCAACGACCGCAAGCTGCCGGACAAGGCGATCGACGTGATCGACGAGACCGGCGCCTCGCAGATGCTGGTGCCGGAAGCCAAGCGCAAGAAGACCATCGGCATCAAGGAGATCGAGGCGACGATCGCCACCATGGCCCGCATCCCGCCGAAGACGGTTTCGGCCGACGACGAGAAGGTGCTTCAGGGCCTCGATATCGAGCTGAAGCGCGTCGTCTATGGCCAGGACACCGCGATCACCGCGCTGACCTCGGCGATCAAGCTGGCGCGTGCCGGCCTGCGCGAACCGGAGAAGCCGATCGGCTCCTACCTGTTCTCGGGTCCGACCGGCGTCGGCAAGACCGAAGTTGCCAAGCAGTTGGCCGCGTCGCTCGGCGTCGAGCTGATCCGCTTCGACATGTCGGAATATATGGAACGCCACAC
>NZ_RZPH01000242.1:431-6639 GCF_004022825.1 Mesorhizobium sp. M7A.F.Ca.CA.004.04.2.1 | reverse complement strand
CACATAGTCGTTGCCGACGCGGATCCATTCCTGGCCGCGGCCGGGACGATGCAGGCCGTAGCGGCCGTAGTCGCGGATCGGCTGGTGCTGTCTCCAGCCTGAATATTTGTGGCCGTTGCGCCAGTTGTTGCGCTTTACGATGACCTTCTTATGGATGACGCGCTTCTGGATGAAGCGCTTCTTGACATCCCTGTTGGTGGGCTTTTGCCAGTCGACCTGGCTGTAGTTCGACTGCGGAGCGTTCGGTGCGTTCAGCGGTGCGGCTTGGCCGGTGAGCGACGTAGCGGCCAGCATCGAGAAAGCGAGTGCGGAAAGGACAATGCGTTTCAAGAGAAGTCTCCTTGGTTGTCGATGCCAGAGGAATAGCGGGCCACCGATGAACCGAAACTGAACGCCTGCATTACAATTGCGTAATGAATTCCTTGATTTACCCGATAGAGCTGAACATAATCGCAAAGGTCAGGAGTCTGTCGCGCTGCTAACTCGGCCTATCCGTTGCTTCGCGTCCGCCCCGCAATGCAACCATTTGCGCGTCCGTCCATTTTCCGACACCGCCCGTCGCGCTGCAACGGCCCTTGAAATCGACAAGATTTTATTATCCGGCTAAAATATTCGAGCTATTATAAGCCACCGCCATGAACATGATTCGTACCCTCGTTTTCCCTTCTGATCGCCACGCCAAACAGGACGCGCATCCGGTTTGCATGCGGGGGACGAAATGAGCGGGTCCGTCGTCCTTCTGCATCTGGCCGGCGCCGTGGCGCTGATGCTGTTTGCCACCCGCATGGTGAAGACCGGCGTCGAACGCGCCTATGGCGACGTGCTGCGCCATCGCCTGCGCGCCACCATGCGCAATCCGATCATGGCGGTGCTGGCCGGCACCGGCCTTGCCATCGCCCTGCAAAGCTCCACCGCCGTCACGCTGCTGGTCGGCTCCTTCGCCGGCTCTGGCATCGTCTCGGGCGCCGCGGGCCAATTGGCAGTGCGCGGCGCCGAGATCGGCTCTGCGCTGGTGGTCAAGCTGCTGACCTTCGACCTCACCTTGCTGGTGCCGCTGTGCCTGATCACCGGCACGGTCATGTTCATGGCCACCGAGCGGCGCGACTGGCGCCAGACCGGCCGCATTCTGGTCGGCATCGGCCTTTTGATCCTGTCGCTGGAGATGATCGGACAGGCGTCTGAGCCGCTGCGCAACAGCCAGCTCATGCCGGTCATCATCAACTACTTCTCGACCGATTCCATCACCGCCTATCTGCTGGCGGCGCTGATCACCTGGCTGTTCCAGTCGAGCATCGCGGCGGTGCTGTTGATGGCGACGCTGGCGGGCCGCGGCCTGATCACGCCTGAACTCGGCGTCGTTCTTATCCTCGGCGTCAATCTCGGCTCCTCGATCATCGCGCCGATGCTGACCCGCTCGTCGAGCCCCGAGGTGCGCGTCGTGCCGATCGGCAACCTCCTGATGCGCGGGCTTGGTTCGCTTGTCATGCTGATCCTGGTCATGATCTTCAGGCCGCACTTCGCCTTTCTCGGTTCGACGGCGGCGGACCAGATCGTCAATGCCCACATCCTGTTCAATGTGCTGATCCTGCTCGCCGGCCTGCCGCTGGCAGGGTTTGTCTACCGCGCTTCGGAGAAGATCGTCGCACTTGGCATCAAGCCCGTGCCGGCCGCCTCGCTTGACGTCGTCGAGCTGTCCGCGCTCAACGAAAGCGCGCTCGACGTGCCGAGCCAGGCGCTTGCCAATGCCACCCGCGAGGTGGTGCGGGTCTGCGAGACGATCGAGATCATGCTCAAGCGCATCATCGAACTCTATGAAAGCGCCGACGCCGACAAGATTAAAGCGCTGGCCGCACTCGACGACCGCGTCGACCGCAAGCACGCCGCGATCAAGCTCTACCTCGCCAAGTTGACCAGGAACGCGCTGACCGAGGACGAGGCGCTGCGCTGCCAGGAGCTGATCGGCGCCTGCGTCAAGCTGGAGCAGGTCGGCGACATCATCGTGCGCAACATGCTGGTGCATGTGAAAAAGAAGTTCGAGCGCGGACTGGAATTCACCGACGAGGGCTGGGCCGAGCTGTGCGCCTTCCATAGCTCGGTGCTGGCCAATGCGCGGCTTGCCTTCAACGTTCTGGTGTCGCGCGATCCCGAGACCGCCCGCCAGTTGGTGCTGGAAAAAGACCGGCTTCGCGACCGCGAAAAAGAAACCAGCGCCAGCCATTTCGTGCGCCTGCGCGACGGCACTGCCAAGAGCGTCGAGACCAGCTCGATCCATCTCGACACCATCCGCGACCTGAAGCAGATCAATTCGCTGCTGGCCTCGATGGCCTATCCGGTGCTCGAAGAGCGCGGTCTGCTGACTGGATCCAGGTTGAAGGCGAGCTGAGAAGCAGCCGATCTCCCCCCTCGTGAGGGAGATTGGCACTTCATCGCCTCGCGCCCCCACTGAAGAAAACCTAAACTCGCGACAAAAATTTCTGGATTGCCCGCGACGCTCATCCGTGGTTTGAGGCCGTTCCAGCTAAGGCTTCCCCATGTCGCTTCCGCTCATTGCGCTGTTCATCGCCGCCTTTGCCTTCGGCACCACTGAATTCGTCATTGCCGGCGTGCTGCCGCAAGTGGCGGAAGGGCTCGGCGTCTCGGTTCCCTCGGCCGGCTATCTCGTCTCCGGCTATGCCTGCGGCATCGCCATCGGCGGTCCACTGCTGGCGCTCGCCACCAAGTCGCTGTCGCGCAAGAGCCTGCTGCTCGGCCTCGCCATCGCCTTCACCATCGGCCAGGCGGCTTGCGCGCTGGCGCCCGACTTCACCTCGATGCTACTGTTGCGCATTGCCGTGGCGGTCGCGCATGGCGCCTATTTCGGCGTCGCCATGGTCGTCGCCGTGGGTCTCGTGCGCGAGGACCAGCGCGGCATGGCTGTCGCCGTCATCCTGTCTGGCCTCACCGTCTCCAACGTCATCGGCGTGCCGGCCGGCACCGCGATCGGCAACATCTGGGGCTGGCGCGCCACCTTCTGGGTGATGTGCGCGCTCGGCGTGGCGGCAACGCTTGCCATGGCAGCCCTGTTGCCGCGCACCACCGGCTCATCGGCCAGGCCTGCCGGTTTCGCCCGCGAGGTCCGTGTGCTGTCCCGCCAGCAGGTCTGGACTTCGCTGATCCTGATGCTGATGCTGATGATCGGCCAGTTCGGCCTGTTCACCTACATCACCCCGACACTGCTGGAAGTCACCGGGCTCGACGAGAACCTGGTGCCATGGGTGCTGCTGCTCAACGGCGTCGGTGCCACCCTGGGAGTCTTCCTCGGCGGCAAGCTCTCCGACTGGAAGCTGATGCCGTCATTGATCACCATGCTGGCCTTGCAGGCGGTGACGCTGGCCGTCATCTACGCCGTCAGCCCTTATCCCCTGCCGATGGTTGTGGCGATCGTCGTCTGGGGCGGCCTCAACTTCGCCATCGGCACACCGATCCAGACCCGCATCCTGGCCTGGACGGCGGACGCCTCGAACCTCGCCTCGTCGCTCATTCCGTCCGGCTTCAATGTCGGCATCGCGCTGGCCGCGTCGTTGGGCGCCGCGATGCTGAACAGCGGCTATGGCTACCGCAGCCTGCCGCTGCTCGGCGCCATAGCCATGCTGGTCGCCGTCGCGGTGGCGCTGGCATCCTATGTCTGGGAAGGGCGCAGCAACGCCACGCCGCCGCTGACGGCCCCAGCGGAATAGACCACTTCACCCGCGCCAGCGCAGCAGGCGCATGGCGTTGGCGGTGACCAGCACCGTGGCGCCGGTATCGGCCAGGATCGCCGGCCACAGGCCGGTGATGCCCAAAATGGTCGTGACCAGGAACACCGCCTTCAGCCCGAGCGCAACGCTGATGTTCTGGCCGATATTGGCCATCACCGCCCGCGACAGTTTTACCATCCGCGCGACGTCCATGACGCGGCCATGCAGGATCGCCGCGTCCGCCGTCTCCAGCGCCACATCGGTGCCGCCGCCCATGGCGATGCCGATGTCGGCGGCGGCGAGCGCCGGTGCGTCGTTGATGCCATCGCCGACCTTGGGATCTTCAGCCCTTCGCGCTGCAATTCACCGATGATGCGCTGCTTGTCCTGAGGCAACAGCTCCGCCCGAGCCTCGATGCCGAGCGAAGCGGCAATGGCTTGCGCCGTGCGGCGATTGTCGCCGGTCAGCATGATCGTGCGGATGCCTTCGGCCTTAAGCGCCGCAATGCCGGCCGCCGCATCCGGTCGCGGCTCGTCGCGCATGGCGATCAGCCCTGCCACCACGCCGTCGGCGACCAGCACTGACACGGTCTTGCCCTGCCCGTTGAGGCTGTCGACGGCGAGGCGCTGCACTTGCGTCATGTCGGCGCGTTCGCCCACCGCCGGACCGGAGCCGAGGAAGACGGCGACGCCACCGACGCTGCCCTCGACACCTTTGCCCGAGATCGCCTTCGCCGCCAGAGCCGGCGGCACCGGCGCACCATCAGCCTTGGCCCTGTCGAGGATCGCCATGGCCAGCGGATGGCTGGAACCCTGCTCGAGCGCCGCCGCCAGCGCCAGCACGGTGCGTTCATCGCGGCCATAGGCCATGATGTCGGTGACGACAGGCTTGCCCGCCGTCAGTGTGCCGGTCTTGTCGAAGGCCACCGCCGTGATCCGGCGAAAGCCCTCCAGCACCGCACCACCTTTCATCAACAGACCACGCCGCGCGCCGGTCGCAAGACCTGCGGCTATCGCCGCCGGCGTCGAGATGACGAGCGCGCAGGGGCAACCGATCAGCAGGATCGCCAGGCCCTTGTAGATCCATTCGTTCCAGTCGCCGCCAATGAGCAGCGGCGGCAACAGCGCAACCAGCGCGCCGACCGCCAGCACCGCCGGGGTGTAGGTGCGCGAGAAGCGGTCGATGAAGCGTTCGGTCGGTGCCTTGGCTTCCTGCGCCTCCTCCACAAGCCGCACGATTCGGGCGATGGTGTTGTCGGACGCGGCAGCCGTCACGCGAACCCTGAGCACGCCGTCTGTGCTAATGGTGCCGGCAAAGACGGCGTCCGCGACGCCCTTGCGCTTGGGCGTGCTCTCGCCGGTCACCGGCGCCTCGTCGATATCGCTCGATCCCTCGATGATCTCGCCATCGGCCGGGATGCGGTCGCCCGGCCGCACCAGGATGATGTCGCCGACGCCGAGATCTTCGGCGGGAATCTCAGATGTGCCGCCCGCCCGCTCGACCAGTGCCGTCTTCGGCACCAGATCGGCAAGCCCCTGGATGCTCGCCCGTGCGCGGCCGGCGGCGACACCTTCCAGAAGTTCGCCGATCAGGAACAGCACCACCACGGCGGCCGCTTCTTCCGTGGCGCCGATCATCACGGCGCCTATCGCCGCGATGGTCATCAGCATCTCGATCGAGAACGGCGTGCCGGCCAATGCCGCCATCAGCGCGCGCCGCGCGATCGGCATCAGGCCGACCAGCAGCGCGCCCAGGAACACCCAACGCTCAGCCACTGGGAACAGATGGCCGATGCCATAGGCGGCGAGAAGCGCTGCCGCGCAGGCCAGCGTCAGCACTGCCCGGCGGGAACGCCACCACGCCTGCCCCGGCTCGGCATGGCTGTGAAGGTGGGTAGAGCCAGCGGTCTGCTGGCCCGCCGACATGCCACCATGATCGTGACCTTCGTGATCGTGGCCCTCATGATCGGGATCAGCGTGGTCATGCGCTTTGGCCGCCGGTGCACGCCCATCGGCCTTGACGATGCCATAGCCCAGCCGCGCCACCTGCTGCAGCACTTTGTCTTCCGGCAGTGCGCCGCCGTGGCTGACCGTCATGCTGGCGCCGGTCACCGAAACCGAGACATCGGCGACGCCGTCGAGGCGACGCACCGCCGTATCGATCTTGGCCGCGCAGGAGGCGCAGTCCATGCCGCCGATCTTGAACCGTGTCTGCCTGATTGTTTCCTGCTTGAGGAGCGTCGTCATCACATCACCTGCCTGTCTTGCCCGCGCGGCGTCGCCGTATGGTCTTGAATGCTGATGTCAGGCATTGTAATTGCTCTAGTGACTAGAGCTTCAAGAGGCAAATTCATGTTTTCCATCGGTGATCTCTCGCGCCGCACCGGGGTCAAGGTGCCGACCATCCGCTACTACGAGCAAATGGGCCTTGTTGCGGCACCCGAGCGCTCGGAAGGCAACCAGCGCCGCTATTCCAGGCAGGAGCTGGAGCGG
>NZ_RZPH01000242.1:0-421 GCF_004022825.1 Mesorhizobium sp. M7A.F.Ca.CA.004.04.2.1 | reverse complement strand
GCCCGCGGCCTCGGCTTCGCCGTCGAGGACATCCGCTCCCTGATCGAGTTGAGCGGCCACCCCGAGCAGCCCTGCGGCCACGCCGACAAGATCGCCGAGGAGCAACTGATCTCGGTGCGGGAAAAGATTGCCCAGTTGAAGCGGCTCGAGGCCGAGCTCGAACGCATCGCCACGTGCTGCAATGGCCAGACGGTCGGCGACTGCTACGTCATCCGCGCGCTATCGGATCATGCGCTGTGCGCCGATGAGCATGATTGAGAGGTTCGAAGGACAAGCTTACGCGTCAAAGTCGGCGCCGCCCCTCATCTGGCTGCCGCCATCTTCTCCCCGTAAACGGGGCGAAGGACGCTGTCATCAATGGTTTCGCCAATCGCCAACGTTGCAGAGATGGCACCGAGGTCGCGACCAGCCCCTTCTCCCC
>NZ_RZPH01000241.1:0-6644 GCF_004022825.1 Mesorhizobium sp. M7A.F.Ca.CA.004.04.2.1 | reverse complement strand
AGCCCCAATTGCGCGAGGATTGCTCGGCGGCGATGCGGCCCTTTTCCAGCAGCGTCACCGAGACGTTCCGTCGCGCCAGGAACAGTGCCGTGCTCACGCCAATGACCCCGCCGCCGATGATCACGACGTCCGAAGTCTTCGGCAGGGGCTGCTGGAACTGGATCGAGGTGGCTTCGGTGAAGGGGAAGATTGTCAAAGAGCACCGTCCTTCTTGGTATGCTGCGGCGACATCCGGTCCACGCTGGCAGCGAGATCTGGGCAGCGATATCTGGCCGCCGTGAAATGTCGATACCACGCGAGGAGATTGATCGTCAGCTAGTGCTTCAAGGCCGCCTATCGCGACGCGGGCGGCAAAGGTCGAAACAGCATCGTAAAAGCGAACGGACCTGACGCGCCCTACGGTAGACGATTTCGTCCATCTGGAAATACCAAGTGAGCGAGAAGATCGTCGCTCCCGAACCCGCCTGACTTGGAGACGATGACAGCGCCATTCCATGTGGCCGACACCATCCTGCTGACCGCCACGCCGGGCTCGTAGAGTCCCTCGCACAAGAAATGGCTGGCTCCGCAGATGCCTGCCAGCAGCCGCAGCGTCGACCCGCCTGTCACCAAGACAGAACGCGGCGTCGGCAGCCTGGCCACAAGCTGGATGAGCGATCGCTCGATGGCAAGGCGCGCCTGGGATTCCGAAGCAGCGTGGGAGGGCGCGAGCAAAACAAACGGTGGTTCGAGAGGCATGGGACTGGAGCCGTCCATCACGACGGTCTTCAGCCCGCTGACCGCTGCGACCTGGCGCAAAGCAACCGGATGGTTCGTGCCGCAGATGGCGAGATCGAGTGCCTGTGGCCGAAGGTGGGCCGTCCGACTTCCAGCGAGCATGGAGGCCAATCCACCTGAGCCGACATAAAGATCCTCGCTATCCACTCCAAAGGCTGCAATCGCCGCCGCAAGCTCGGCATCGCTTGACGCATCGGCGACAAAAAATCCCTCGCTTGCGCAGGCCTCGCCGATCATGGCAGCCGGAACCCCGTGGCCCAATAATGCATCGACAAGTGCCGGACCGACGGGTGTTATCCCATCCTGCGATACTACGTGCTGCCGGCCGTTGACTGTTGCCCGGCCCAACGCCGGAAAAGCAGGGGCGAAAAGGGCACGCCTAAACCGTCCGGCGCGAAAGGCCGCAACCGACTCTGCGACAGGGTGTCCACGCATGACGCTATCGATTTTCTTGAACGACAGCGACCGTGCGCCCGCTTTGCGATCGGCAAAAACGCCTGTGACACGATCGTATGCCGCTCGTTCCCCTAAGTCCCGGCTGTCGAGATCAATGGCGTTGCAGCCGGAGAGGCCCGGCGGCAGGTCGAGCCAGACCTTCACCGGTTTTTCTGGACTCGCGAAATAGCCGGCCGTGTCGAGCGCACCGGTGATGTCGTCCGCGACGATCAGGACATCCGGCTTGCCAAGCCCGCGCCCGTCGGGGCTACGGTTCACGCAGCGTTCTCCGTGGTCAGCGACAAGGCGTAGTCGATCGCCTCTATGAGGCTGCTTTCGCGGGCGATCCCGCGGCCGGCGATGTCGAAAGCGGTCCCGTGGTCGACGGAGGTCCGCGCGATCGGCAGGCCGAGCGTGATGTTGACGCCGCTCAGGCCAAGCCATTCACCGGTCTGCGGGTCGATCTGGAAGCCAAGCAGCTTCACCGGAATATGGCCTTGATCGTGGTACATGGCCACGACCGCGTCATAGGCGCCGCCGCGCATTTTCACGAAGACGGTATCGCCCGGAACGGGACCATGGACGTCGTGGCCGCGCGCCCTGTAGTCGGCGACAATCGGCTGGGTAATGCGGATGTCGTGGGTCCCGAAAATACCGCCCTCCCCGGCGTGCGGATTGAGCGCGGCAATCGCAACGCGAGGCGCCGTGATCCCCAGATGATTCAGGGCTTCGATCGTCAGGTCGAGAACCCGCCGCATGCGCGGCTCCGTCGCCCTCTTCGGCACATCTTCCAGCGGAATGTGGGTCGTGACGTGGCTGACGCGAAAAGAACCGTGCGCGAGCATCATCGCGCTGTCTCGCGCCCCGGTAAGCGCCGCCAGCAGCTCGGTGTGACCCGGGAACCGATAACCGGCAAGATGCAGCGATTCCTTGTTGAGCGGCGCGGTGACGATGGCCGAAGCCTCGCCGGCCATCGTACGCCGCACACCCTCGGCCACGGCCTCATAGGCCTGCCTGCCGCCTTCCGCCGACACCTGTCCGATCTCAACGGCGGAACCCTCGATCGGCCAGATGCCGAGAGGTTCATCCGCATTCGCGACGGCGGGCAATGGTAAGGCCAGCGACCGGGCTGTCCCGCCAAGCGCCGCAAGTGACCCGATCAGGCGGAGCCGAACCGTGCCAGTCTCAAGGACCGCCGCGAAATGATGGGCGGCCTTGAGCGCGATCTCGGGTCCAACGCCGGCCGGATCGCCGATGGTGATGGCTATGGTTGCGGTCATTCAGCTCTCCATAAGCGCTGTGCGGACGTTCAGGACAAAAATCATACCAGGGGCCGCCCGCCGTCGACCGGAATGACAACTCCTGTCGCGAAGCGAAGATGGGTCGCGACTGCCAGAACCGCCTCGGCAACATCGTCGGGCGTGCCCAATCGCCCGAGCGGCGTCCGGTTCGCCTGTTCATCTCGCCAGGACTCGTCGCGGCCCTTGATGAAATCAGTGTCGACGACGCCCGGTGACACCGACACGACCCTGATTTTCGGAGCCAGGGCGCGCGCCAGCGACTTGGTTAGGTTGTCGACAGCGGCCTTGGAGGCGCAGTAGGCGATGTTGCTGCCCATGGCGGTTGCGCCGGCAATCGACGAGATGTTGACAACGACGCCGCTGGCGGCGCGGTCGAGCAGCGGCCGCATTGCCCGCGTCGCGGCGATGACACCACGCACGTTGACGCTGAAGATGCTGTCGATCAACGCGTCGTCCAGACCATCGAGGTCCGGATGCGGTACGAAACGGGTTATGCCGGCGCAATTGACCAGGATATCGAGCCGGCCGAACCTTTCCTCGATCTGGCCGGCCAATCGCGCGAGGCAGTCGCTGTCGGTGACGCTCGCCTCGGCGACGAGATGATCGCGGGGCGTTAGCGACGAGACCAGCGCTTCGGCCGCCTGGCGTGAACTGTTGTAGCCGACGACGACCGACGCCCCTTCCTGCGCGAGCCTCGATACGATCTGCGCGCCGATACCACCGGTCGCTCCGGTCACCAGGGCAACCTTGTCTTGCAGCATTGCCGCCATGGCCCTCTCCGTGTCAGACGCTGGTACGTTGCTTATAAGCGACGAGCGCCATGAGATTGCGGTCGCGCCAGGTGCTGCGTTCACCGAGGCGGGATGCCGACAGTTTCTCGCGGCGTTCGGCTTCGGCCTTGCCGATCAGCGCTTCGGACCAAGGCGCCAGATCGCGCCTTGCCAGTGCGATCGCGTGGTAGAGCGGCCCCAGACGCCGCGCATAGTCGGCAATCCCGCCAGGCGCGTTGAGGTCGATCGTCTCGAACGGTCCCATGAAGGACCAGCGGTAGCCAAGCCCGTGCGACACCGTCAGATCGATGTCGGCGGCACTTGCGACACCTTCCTCAAGCAATGCCCAGGCTTCGTTGAGCAGCGCACCCTGGAGCCTGTTCAGGACAAAGCCCTCCACCTCCTTGCGCACGACGATGGCCGCCTGGCCCACGGCTTCCATTTGTTCCCGTAGCCAAGGAACGATGTTTGCGTCCGTCCATGGCGCCGGAACCAGTTCGACCAACGGGATCAGATGTGGAGGATTCACCGGATGCACCACGAGGAAGCGTGCGCGTTTTACACATTGTTCCGTAAACGCCGAGGCAGGAATACCTGAGCTGGAGCTGCCTACGACGGCATCGGGCCGCATGGCCCGATCGATCTCGAGGCAGACGGCCTGCTTGACATCGCGCCGTTCGAGCACCGATTCCTGGATATAGTCGGCATCGGCAACCGCACTCTCGAGCGTGTCGACCACCCTTAACCGCCGCATGACAGGATCGATCGCATCGATCAGCCCGGCTTCGTGCATGTCGGCAAGACTGGCGCGGATCCTGTCAATCACCGCCACGCGGATGTCGTCGCTGCCGTCATAGATGGTCACGTCATGACCAGCACGAGCGAAGACGATCGCCCAGCCGCGGCCGACGAGCCCTGCCCCGACAATGGCCACCTTGCGGATTTGCTCCATTACTGCACCCACGATTTCTCGCCGTCCGCGAGGCAGATTTCAGTGATGCGCAGGCCATCCTTGGTGATGCGCGAGGGGAAACGGTCCTTCAGCCGCTCTTCGTGGATGGGAATGACGCGCCGTGCCTCGTAATTCACCTGCTTCATCATCTCCTCGGTCGCCAGCACGAGATTGGTCTGGCTGCCGACCGCAAGGCCCACCGGGACGTAGAGCGTCTCGACATCGACGGCAGCTCCCGAGCCCTCGATATTGTCGAAGACATAGACGAGATCGCCTGCCAGCACCCAGGTATCTTCGTTGCCGTTGCGTACGGTGACCCACATCGAACCGTAGGTGTGGCTATCGAAGGCGGGATGGAGATCGACGTTCGGCAGCACGTCCTGCTTTGCGCCATCGATCGTCACCAGCCGCTTCTGGCGGGCCAGGTCGACACCGCGTACGATATCGCCAGGGTCGACGGCGACGTTCATCCAGCGCATGCGGTCCGGCAGCGACATCGCCCAGACCCATTTCGCGATTTCGCGCTCCTGGATGTAGAAGGTAGCCTTCGGGAAGTCCTCGACATTGCCGAAATGATCGAAGTGGGCGTGGGTGACGAAGACCGTGTCGACGTCCTGCGGCGACAGGCCGATCTCGCTGAGGACGGCCTCGGGTGAGTGCCAGTTCTCGACGCCGAACTTGTCGCCGAGATGCTTGCCGTAGTCCTTGTTGTTGTAGCCGACATCGACCATGGCGACGTGGCCGTTGCCCTTGATCAGCGCATAGCAGTAGGGAAGCTTGACGTGACCCTGATTGTGGGCGCCGTAGAGCACGCCGCTCTTGTGGTAGTTGGTGACGTAGCTGTACTCAAGCACCCAGATCGAATATTGACCCATCGTTTCCTCCCTGTTTTCGCCAGCGCTGTGCACAACTGCAGCAGGCATGATTGAAATCGATCGGCGTCATGCCGGCGCGCGGCTCCGACGCCGCCTGCAGCCAGGCATAGGCGTGCTTGATCCTCTCCGCTGCCCGGTCGAGATGCTGCTGCCAGTCGCGCCGCAGCCGGGCCAGGCCGAATTCGTCAAGCACTTCGCCGAGCGTCGCGTGCGCGGTCTCCAGGCGCACGCAATGGGCCTCCAGACCGCGCGGCGTCTGCAAGGCGCCCAGGCGCTGCTTGACCTCGGCCCATTGTTCACAGGCCGCCGGGATATCCGGCAGGTCGAGCACATCGCGGCGACCGCCAGCTTCGGCCAAAACCAGCAAGCCCGCGACCTGCCCAATCAGCCGGCGCAGGCCGTCATAGATGGGACGGGTGGCGACCACGTAGCGGACGACGGCCTCGTCGGTCGCCCCGTCCTTGTCGATGGCTGGTTGGAATTGCCCGCTTTCAGCGTCCGACGGCTGCGGCGCTGCAACCAGCTCGCAGTCGTAGCGGTGAACGTTGACCGCGCGTTCGAAGAAGCGCTTTGCGGATAGATCAGTCATGATGCCTCCTGCGCGTCGTCGCGCGCTCGATCACGGCGCCTGGCGCAATCATCTGCACGACCGGCTCCCGGCCAGCATTCGTGCCCAGTTCCTTGGCCAGCGAAATCGTCGCCTCCAACATCTTTTCGATGGGCTGCTTGACGGTCGTCAGCCCGTGCGAAGGCCAATGCGCCATTTCGATATCGTCGAAGCCGACGATCGAGAGGTCGTCCGGCACGTTGAGGCCCAGTTCCCGAACGCCGTCGAGAAAGCCTATGGCGAGAATGTCGTTGGCGCAGAACACGCCGTCGGGCATCTCTTCAAGATCACGTAGCTTGCAGGCGGCCTCGTAGCCGGCGTGGTAGCTGAACTGCCCCGCATCGATGACGGCAGGCACTGCAAGGCCGCGCTCGACCGCGCGTTCGCTGAAGCCGCGGTGACGGGCAACATTGGTCGAGGCATCCGCCAGCGCGGCGATGTAGGCCAGGCGCCGGTGGCCGGTGTCGGCCAGATAGTCGGCAATGCTGCGGCCGCCCAGGATGTTGTCGCAGGAGATGCCGAAAGCGTGGTCGTCGGCCGACAGCCGGTTGAAGAAGATCACCGGCGTGCCGGCGTTGCGGCACTCCTGCGCGGCTTCCGACGACAATGTTGCCGCGAGAATGATGGCGAGGTCGGGCTGGTAGTTGAGAAGAAGGCGCAGCGCCTGGTCGACCTCGCCCGACTGGTCGGCCGCGACCAGCATCACGTTCATGTCGATGGCGCGCAGCTCGGTGGTGAGCCGGGTGAGGACTTCCGGGTAGAACGGATTCTTGATGTCGGCGACGACCACGCCGACAATGCGCGTCTTCTTGGTGATGAGACTGCGCGCGAAGGGGTTTGGCGAATAGCCAATCTCCCTCGCGCGGTTCAACACCACGTCGCGCGTGCCCTTGGCGATCACCGCATCGGCGTGAAAAGCCCTGGAGA
>NZ_RZPH01000240.1:0-6646 GCF_004022825.1 Mesorhizobium sp. M7A.F.Ca.CA.004.04.2.1 | reverse complement strand
GCGCTGCCTCGCCCCATGGGCCGGATGGCCGCGGTTGATCTGCCTGCCGTGGCGTCGATGCCTGGCGCGGGGCGGCCTGGGTTTCGCCTTGCATCTGCTGCGCCATCGCCTGCAAGGCTGCGATGCGGTTCTCAGTGGCGGGGGGGGGGGAGAACAGGCTGTCCATGCGCTCGCCGTGAAGGGGATTGATGATGAAGAGATGCGCGGTCGCGGGATTGCGCTCGGCATCGGGGTTGCGGATGCGTTCGGCGCCGCGGGCGATCTTGTCAAGCGCCGATGCCAGCCAGAGCGGGTGTCCACAGATTTCAGCGCCACGCCGGTCGGCCTCGTATTCGCGGGTGCGGCTGACCGCCATCTGCACGACCATCGCGGCAAAGGGCGCTACGATCATCGCCGCCAGCACGCCGACAAAGCCGAACGGATTGTTGTCGCGATTGCCACTGAAAAAGAAGGCGAAATTGCCGAGCATCGAGATGGCACCGGCAAAGGTGGCGACGATCGTCATGGTGAGCGTGTCGCGGTGCTGCACATGGGCGAGCTCGTGCGCCATGACGGCTGCGACCTCTTCAGGCGTCAGCGCTTGTAACAGGCCGGTGGAGGCAGCAACCGCCGCGTTCTGCGGGTTGCGGCCGGTGGCAAAGGCGTTCGGCTGCGGGTTGTCGATCAGATAGGTCTTCGGCATCGGCAGGCCGGCCTGTTTGGCCATTGCCTGGACGATGGCGTAATATTCGGGCGCGTTCCTTTCGTCGACCTCGACGGCACGGTTCATCGACAGCACCATCTTGTCGGCATTCCAGTAGCTGAACAGATTGGTGCCGGCCGCGAACAGGAAGGCGATCATCATGCCGCCGGTGCCGCCGATCAAAAAGCCGACGCCCATGAACAGCGCCGTCATCGCGGCAAGAAGCATGGCGGTGCGGATGGTGTTCATCGTCTGCTCCTGTCGAAATGGCACCGAAAAGGGGTCGATCGTCGTGCGTTCATGGCTATATGATGGGAAACGCCAGTTCCTGTTTCAATTGACTGGGCTCAATCTGCCGAGATTATCGCATGACCGACGAAATCAGTAAAACAGGCGCCGCTTCTGCCGAAACGGCATCGCAGAGAGAGCTAACGCCGGCCGCACGCCGTGCGTTGGCCGAGGCCGCAGCGCGGCGGGAAGACTACCGCGAAAAGGAGGCCGCGCTGCCGAAGGAGATCGGTGGCCGCGGCGGCAAGGAGCCAGGGCGCTACGGCGACTGGGAGGTAAAGGGCCTCACCAGCGATTTCTAGATGCCGCCTAGGCGGCGTTGCGCTGCGGCTCGAGCGCGATCCAGCCACGCTCGTCGACGGTGATGCCGACCATGTCGTAGCCTGCGATCGCGGCATGTTGCGTTGGCAAGGGGTGCTTGTGCGTGGCGCTGATGACCATGACCGCCGCGCCCGCCGCTTCGGCTGCCGCGATGCCAGCTGGAGCATCCTCGAAGACGAGGCAATCGCGCGCGTCGAAGCCGAGCCGTTCCGCGCCAAGCCGGAAGCAATCGGGCGCCGGCTTGCCGCGGGAGACATCTTCCGCCGCGACGATGATGGCCGGGACGGGGATGCCGGCGGCCTTCATGCGCAACAGCGCCAGCTCACGTGGGGCGGAGGTGACGATTGCCCAGCGTTCGGGCGGCAGCGAATCGAGAAATGCCACGGCGCCTGATATCTGGATAATGCCATCGAGATCGGCCGCCTCGGCCTTCAGCAGCAGATCAGCCTCGTATGCCGGGTCGACGCCCGGCAGTGCCAGGCCGGTGATGGTCTCGATCGCGCGCACGCCATGGATCGTCGGCAGGAAGGCGGCGACGTCGAGCCCCTGGCGGAGAGCCCAATTGCTCCACACCCGTTCCGCCGAGGCGATGGAATTGATGAGCGTGCCGTCCATGTCGAAGAGGAAGGCCGCGAATTTTCTGCCTGAATACATGATTTTCCTTGAGTCCGGGGAGGCGCTTGGTCGGGTGGCCGAACCTAACGTCTCGACTGCGGCAGGGGAAGACACGGGGGCGTGCTTTTCGATCGGCCCAGGGAACCACGATATCCTCCGGGCGTTTGGGAAGGACTGCTTCTCACAACAACGATCGAAGGGGGACCAACGGTGCTGATCCGGCTCGGCTACGAAATCGCCATCGAATGCGTAGCCGCCACGCCGGTGATTTCAGTGCTCGAGATCCATCGGGACAGGCAGGGCGACATCAAGCGGCAGACGCGGGTGCTGACCTCGCCCGCGGTGCCGACAAGGCTGTACCACGATCTGCATGGCAATGCCTGCCGGCGCTTCACAGCGCCCGCCGGTGGTTTTCGCATCCTGTACGACGCGGTCGTCGAGGACAGCGGCGAGACGGACGAGGTAAACACGCTGGCCAGGGAAGTGCCGGTGGCGGACCTGCCGGACGAAGTTCTCGGGTATCTCCTGGGCAGCCGCTATTGCGAGACGGATCATCTGAGCAGCCTGGCCTGGCAGCTCTTCGGTGACATCCCGTCCGGCTGGGCGCGCGTGCAGGCGATCGTCGACTATGTCCACAACCGGCTGTCGTTCGGCTATGGCTATGCGCGCTCGACCCGCACCGCGGCTCAGGCGCATGAGGAGCGCGTCGGGGTTTGCCGCGACTTCGCCCATCTGGCGATCACGCTTTGCCGCTGCATGAATATTCCGGCACGCTATGTGAACGGCTATCTCGGCGATATCGGCGTGCCAGCCGATCCGGCGCCGATGGACTTCTCGGCGTGGCTGGAAGTGTTCCTCGATGGCAAATGGTACACGTTCGATCCTCGCCACAACACGCCCAGAATCGGCCGTATCGTCATCGCCCGCGGCCGCGACGCCACCGACGTGCCGCTGCTGCACAGTTTCGGCCCCCACCGGCTCAGCCTGTTCAAGGTGTGGACCTATGAACAGGAAGGCAATCTGTTCAACCCGCCCTACCACGGCATCGACAGGACCGTCAGCGCACAGATGCTGGCGTAATCGCGACGCCTACCGATGCGACAGGGTGGCAGGGAGGTTCTTTCTAGGCGCAACTTTCGGGACACATGGTCCGCTTCGGCACAGTGAGCTTGTGCCGCAACAGGACGCCGTCGATGGCGTCGCGATGCCTTGGGCCAGATCATGGTAAGCGGCCGGTAAACGCGAGCGCCACGGTGCGTTCCCGTTTACCAACCGTTCACCTTTGCGGGTTCCAAAATTCAACAAAAACAATGACTTGCTGTTGGGAGGCGAGCTCTCTGCCAGGCCAAGGCATCATCCGGCGGGAATCCTGCATTGCCCTTTCCGCGGCGACGAGGCCGAGGCGAGTGGAGGCTGTAGGATGCGGAATTACGGGGGTCTTGTTCACGCGGTCGGCGGCTTCGCCAGGGATCGCGGTGGAAATTTCGCGGTCCTGTTCGGCCTTAGCGCCTCGGTCTTGGCGCTGGCAGCGGGCTTCTCGGTCAACGTATCGCAGCTCTACAATGCCAGATCGAGCCTCCAGAGCGTGGTCGACGCCGCGGTCACGTCGACGGCACGCGACCTGACGACCGGCGCCACCAACGAAGCCGATGCCGACACATCGGTGCAGGCCTTTCTCGACGCCAACAGCCAAGCAGGCATTCTGCAGGCCGACCAGATCGTGCTCGACAGGTTGATCGTCGACAGGACTGCCAAGACGGTTCAGGCCGACGCCCATATCGATGTCGCGCTGTACTTTCCGATTTTCGGCACGGGCGACATGAAACGCGTCACCGCTTCCACAACGGCGCTCTATTCGGACAAGACCGTCGAAGTGGCGATGATGCTGGACATAACGGGATCGATGGCCAAGCGCGGCAAGGTCGACAAGATCGGCGATCTGAAAGCTGCTGCAAAAAATGCTGTTCTGACGATGCTGCAGAAGCAGGATCCGCAGAACCCCCGCATCCGCGTAGCGATTGTGCCTTATGCATCTGGCGTCAACGCCGGCAAGCTGGCGGAAAACATCTATGCCGAGAAGCAAGGCAGCTCTGAGCTCCCACCCGTCGCCGGCAGTCCGCTTCTCGTCGCCAAGACAGGCAAAAATCTGCTGCCGTCCTTCAGCGACTACATCTCCATTGTCGGCGCGGCGATGCCACGCCCCGACAATTGCGCCACCGAGCGCAAGGACAAGAACGGCAACGCAGATATGAGCGCCGACGGCCCAGGCACTGTTCGCACCGACAGGAACGGCAAGAAATACTATGCCCTGGTCAACCGGGACGATCATCTCGGCGGAGGTATGAACAGGTGCCCTGGTGCGGAGGTGATCCCGCTGACCGCCGACTCCGATGCATTGCTTGAATCGATCGAGGACTTCCAGGCCGATGGCTACACGGCCGGCGCGATCGCCATTCAGTGGACCTATTATATGCTGTCGCCGCAATGGCGCACTGCAATCAGGAACGCCGGTCTCGGCAAAGGCGCCTCGGATGCCGATCCGAAGAAGATCGCCAAGGTCGCGATCCTGATGACCGATGGCCAGTTCAATACCGCCTTCGCCGGGGCTGGGGACAGGTACAATAGCCAGGGCAACCTTGCGCGCGGCAACGCCGAAACGCTGTGCGAAAATATGAAAAATGATGGCATCGAGATTTTCACCATTGGCTTCGATCTGGACGACAAGGACATGTCGGCAACCGAGCGGGATCAGGCAAAGGCGGTGCTGAAGGACTGTTCGTCGAAGGATACCTCCGCCGCCAAGAGGCATTTCTTCGACGTGTCCACCGGAGCCGAATTGGACGACGCCTTTCAGGAGATCATTCGCAACACCGAAAAGGTCGCATTGACCCAGTAGTCCGCAAACGGAAAAGGCCGCCGCTTCTTTCGAAGCCGGCGGCCTTCCGTGTTTCCGTCCGTGGCGCGGCCTTGGCGGCGACCTATCGGGTCACCCGCCGCGCATTTCGCGCCTTAACGGGAAGACTGCTTCCCGAAAGTGCAATCCGCTGAGGCCACGTTCTGGAAAACGAAATCACTCGACATCGGATCACCTCCTTTCGATTTGTTGAACACATACTGATGATGGGGTGCATTGCAGCAAAAGACAAGGTGCAGGTCTGAAATTAGCCAACGGGGGGCTTGGTGCGAGCCGCTTGCGATTGCCAGGCCGGCCGGGCAAACTTCTGCCTGGGGCCAGCATTCGGAGGAGTCGCATGGAGGCAGCCGAAAAGGCCGCTCGCATCGTTCGAACGGTGATCGAAACATTGAAACCGGGGTTTGCCGTCAGGCTATGGACCGGGGAGCGGATCGGCCCCGCCACGGGTCCGGTGCTCACCATCAACGACCAGGACATCGTCTGGCAGATCGTGAAGCGGCCGTCCCTGTCGACGCTGATCGAGATGTGGATTTCCAAGACGATCAACATCGAAGACGGGACGATTTTCGACTTTTATGCCCTGCCGTCGCAAGGCAAGCTCAGAACCAAGCTCAAATCGCTGCCGAAAATGGCGATCCTGGGCGACCTGCCTTCCGTGCTTTTGGCGCGCAAGCAGATGACGGCGCGGACCGATCTGTCGGGGCGCAATCCCTATGTCAGCGGTTCGAGCCAGGAGGCGATCCAGCATCACTACGACATTTCGAACGCCTTCTACCGGCTCTTCCTCGACGAGCGCATGGTCTACAGCTGCGGCTACTTCAAGGATTTCGCCAACAGCATCGACCAGGCGCAGATCGACAAGCTCGACCATATCTGTCGCAAGCTCCGGCTGAAGCCTGGCGAACGACTGCTCGACATCGGCTGTGGCTGGGGAGCGATGCTCATCCATGCCGCGAAGAACTATGGTGTTATCGGCCACGGTGTCTCGCTGTCGCAGGCGCAGACCGATCTTGCCCGCGAACGCATCCGCGCCGAAGGGCTGGAGGACCGCATCACCATCGAGATCAAATCCTATGCCGAACTCACCGGCTCGTTCGACAAGATCTCGTCGATCGGCATGTTCGAACATCTTGGGCTCGCCAACCACGCCACCTATTTCAAGACCATTCATCGCCTGCTGAAGCCGGGCGGCATCTATCTGCACCACGCCATCACCCGGCGCAGCAAGGGCGACATGAAGAAGACCCTGCGCAAGGGGCCGGAGTACAAGGCGCTGCTCAAATACATCTTCCCCGGCGGCGAACTCGACACGATCGGAATGACAACAGGCAATCTCGAGGCGCATGGTTTTCTCGTCTACGATGTCGAGAACCTGCGCGAGCACTATGCCCGCACCTGCAGACTGTGGGCGGAGCGGCTGCACGAAAGGTTCGACGAGGCAATCGCCGAGGTGGGCGAAGCCAAGGCACGGCTATGGTTGCTTTACCTGACGGGCTGTTCGATCACCTTCGAACGCGCCTCGGCGCAGATTTTCCAGACCGTCGTGACCAAGCGCGCGCGTGGTCCAAGCGGCCTGCCGCCGACGCGGGCGGATCTGTATCGATAGCTTACAGGAAGCGCATCGCGTCGCCGGTTTCGACGCGCGCCGGCCGGTCGACCGTGCAATAGACGCCGAGATTGTGGGCGTTATGGCGAACCAGATTGCGCAGGATCGCCGGATCATGGTCGAAGCCATCCTGGGCGATGATGGTGAAACCGCAGCGGCGGCAGGGTTCGGAGATGGTCAGCGACAGGTCGCCGATGGCAAGCTTGCGGCCGATCCATTC